>CALMAR010000418.1 GCA_937859855.1 uncultured Kineosporia sp. | reverse complement strand
AGGCGATCGAGCGGATGCTGGTGATCACTGACCAGCTCGGCGGCGACCTCGAACCACGCACTCGCGAGCTGCTGCTAGGGGAGCTCGGCGCGGACGGGGGCCGGGCAGAGCCTCGGCCCTCTCGGAGTGGCATTCCGGATACGGCGAATCGAAAGGAGCGCGCGCGATGACGGCCGCCCTGTTGGGTCCTGATCATGTTGATCTGTTGGTGTCGGCTGCTGATCGGTGGGGTGTGCTGTCGCTCGGTGAGGATCTTGAGGGGCGTGCCGGTGATGGGCGGGATGTTGTGTCGGTCGCGACGCTGCAGAGCGCGGGTGTCGCGGTGGTTCATGCGTTGATGGATGCCAGCCGATTGCGGTGTCCGGAGCTAGGAGAGGTGTCACGGGACGCGCTGGGGTACCGGGTTGTGCTGGTTAAGGTGCTGGAGCCGGTGGAGGTGTTGAAGGCGGCGCACCGGGTGGAGGTCATGGCTGCGGGAGTGCCGGGCTGGTGGGGGAGTGTGGCGCAGCGGCTGGTGAGCGGTATAGCGCGGGCGGCGGCGGAGCGCGTCGAAGGATATGACGCAGCCCCGGACGTCTGGACCAGGCCGCTGACCCGGGCCGGGTCACCGGTGGGGGTTGGTACCGGGTGGCGCCCGGAGCTGCCGGGTCTGGAGTGGCTGGACGTGGTGGCGGACCTAGCTGGACGGTGGGAGTCCGCCGCCCTGGTGGTCGTCACAGCCGAGGCCGTCGCAGGGCTGCCAGCTCATCTGCCGCGTCGGGCCGGGGTGTTCGTGATCGCGGACCGCGCGCCGGACGACGCTGTGTGGGACGGCATCGCTCGGCTGGCGCCGGAGGCAGTGCTGTGGTGGCCGAGCAACCTGGCCTGGCTTGTGGAGCAGCTGCGGGCGCCGGCCGCCGCGTTCACGCAGTACCGGCCGGCCCATGGTGACCCGGAATCCGGGACTGCCCGGCAGGTCGAGACCGAAGTCGCGGCCGCGGATCCAACGGGCGAGGTCGCGGAGCCGGTTGTCGGTACCAGTGCTTACGCTGCGGCCGAGAACCACTGACGAAGGCTGGAGGACGAGGCGGGTGGCGGTCGTCGAGGTGATGCGCGCATACCGGTACGCGCTGGATCCGACGCCTTCACAACTGGAGGACCTGGCCCGGCACGCGGGAGCGGCCCGGTGGGCGTTCAACCACGCTCTCGCAGCCAAGATTGAAGGGCATCAGCAGCGGCGCGCGCTGGTCGCCCAACTCGCCGAGCAGGGGGTCGAGGAGGCCGCGCGGAAGCAAGTGCGGCTGCCGGTGCCGTCCAAGCCGGTGATCCAGAAGGCCCTGAACGCGGTGAAGGGAGACACCCGAGCTGACATCGAGGGGGTGTGCCCGTGGTGGTGGAAGGTCTCCACCTACTGCTTCCAGTCCGCGTTCGCCGACGCGGATCAGGCGTGGCGGAATTGGCTGGACTCTCTATCCGGCCGACGCGCCGGCCGGCGAGTCGGGTACCCCCGCTTCAAGAGCAAGCGGAAGGCCCGGGCGTCGTTCCGGCTGCACCACGACGTGAAGCACCCGGCGATACGGCTCGTGACGTACCGGCGGCTGCTGTTGCCGCGGATCGGTGAAGTCCGGCTGCACGAATCCGGGAAAGGCCTCGCCAAGCGAGTCGCTGCCGGGGTTGCGGTGATCCAGTCGGTGACGGTGTCACGGGGCGGCCACCGCTGGTACGCCTCTGTCCTCGTGCGTGAGCAGATCACCGTCTCCGAACGGCCCACGCCGCGGCAGCAGACCGCCGGCACGGTCGGGGTCGACATCGGCGTGCACCACCTGGCCGCCCTGTCCACCGGCGAGACCATCCCCAACCCACGGATCAAGGCTGCCGGTGCTCGGGCGCTTGCTCGCGCCGGCCGCGCCTACGCCCGCACCCAGCCCGGATCGGCCCGGCGGGAGAAGGCGCGCCGGCGCCTGGCCCGGCTGCAGCACCTCGAAGCTCAACGACGGGCCGGGCTCCTGCACGGGCTGACCAAGCGCCTCGCGACCAGCTGGGCGGTCGTCGCCGTCGAGGACCTCAACGTGCCTGGCATGACCCGCTCCGTCCGCGGCACCCTCGCCCAGCCCGGCCGCAACGTACGGGCCAAGTCCGGCCTCAACCGGTCAATCCTCGATGTCGCGCCCGGCGAGCTACGCCGCCAGCTCGCTTACAAGACCGGCTGGTACGGGTCCCGGTTGGCGGTCCTGGACCGCTGGTACCCCTCCAGTAAGACCTGCTCGGCCTGTGGGACAGCGAAAACCAAACTGTCCTTGGCGGTGCGGGTTTTCACGTGCTCGTCCTGCGGCTACACCTCGGACCGAGACGTAAACGCCGCCAAGAACATCGCGCGGCACGCCTTGATCGCACCACCCGCACCCTCAACGGCAGCCTCAACGCTTGCCATTGAGAGCGCCGTCGCCCCCGGCACCGGGGAGACGCAAAACGCGCGTCGAGCAAGCATGAGACCGACCCAGCCCCGGCTGGCGACGCAGCTCGCGCTGAAACGCGAAGACCCGGCCGGTTTGGTCGGGCCACCCCGCAGCAATAATGCTGCGGCGGTCCCCACACCCGCATAGCCGCAGATCAGCAAGCCTGCGGTCCGTGCGGATGAGGACCGGCCTGGATGCTGGTGATCACCGACCGACCGACCAGCTCGGCGGCTCTGCAGCCACACGTACGGGGACTGGCCCCCCGCACCCGCGAGCTCCTGGACCACTGTGTCTGTTGGGCTACGCACGGGGATCCGTGCCGCCCTTGTCCGGCCTGAACGTCCGGCGTTGCCGCCGACGCCTGGCCGTGGCGGGTCATCGATCCCCGCGGCCCGTTGAGCTCCTTCCCGGGGACGGATCACCGAAGGTCGACCGCGCCGGTTGTCATGGCCGGATTGTGACGGAGGCGCCGTCCAGGCGGCGGTGCAGCAGCGAGAGGGTGGAGAACAGGTCCAGGGCGTCGGGTTCGGTGATGGACCAGCCGGCCGCGGCTCGTGGGGTGTGCGCTGGGGGGTTGCGGAAGGTGCCGGCGATTCCTTTCAGCAGGTTGGCGAAGCCTTTGTGCTCGCTGATCTCCGACTCGGATCGGAAGCTGTTGATGCGGATGACCGGAGGGGGCGCCTTGGTGCTGAAGCAGTGGTCGATGAGGTCGGCTCCATCGAGCATCGACCCTGACAGCTGGCGCAGCCGCTCGCTGATCCCCTTGCTCGCCTCGAAGACGGCATGGAAGAGCGACTGCCGCACTATCTCGTCTTCGCAGTACCGGATTACCTCGGCGTGCACGCCGCGGCGGGTCAGTTCGGTTCGTAGCCGGCCGGCGAGCTTCGCCACATCGTCAAGCGTCTCGGCCTTGGCGCCCTTCGCGACCAGTCCCTGGTCGTTGAGCCGGTAGCTGACCAGGGACAGCGCCGCGTTGAGCTTGTCCTGCAGTGCCTGGAACCGCGGCTGGTCATCGAGGTGTTCGCCGGGGGCCATGGCCGCGTTGATGAACTGCACGGTGTAGTTGCTGGTCTGGGACGTGTTCTGTTTCGCGGCCAGTGCGTCGAACAGGCGTGACCGTTTGTTGCTGGCCGCCGGGTTGACGTCGGGGATTCCCAGCTGGGCCAGGTGTCCGGCGATCTCCGTGCCGGTGAGGCCGGGCCAGTTGGTGGCGGCGAGGACGCTGCACACTGCCGTGAGCTGAGCCTTGGTCCAGGGCGGAAGGCGAGATGCCACGGCAGCACTATCTCCTGATCGGGCCCGTGAAGGCGGCGCCAGGGTAAGACGTCGAGGATGAGGGGCTGTGGACCCGCGAGCTGCACCCTCGCCCCACGCTCGGAGGTTCGCGATCGTTTCTGCGACAGGGCCCCGAGCGCAGCGCTATTCGCCGACCATCTGGTGAAGAGCCAGGACCGCTGTGCCGCAAAGCGCGGTGGGCCCGAGAAGGCGTTGGAGTCGGGCGCTGGTGTGATGAGACCGACCAGCTCCGCCTGGTGACATCGCCCGGTGGACCGGTCACTGTGGTGTAGGTCGGCACGTGATGGGGAGGGATGAGCTGATCATGTTTGGCTGCCGTCGACGGTCCGCAGGTCGGTTTGCTGTCGCTCTGCTGGCTGTGCTCGCGCTTTGCTTGGCCGGCCTGACGGCAGTGAGTGCGCCGGCGTCCGCCGACGCGGTGGTGCAGTACACGGTGACCGAGGACGTGAGTGGCCGGCACAGCCCCACGGCCGCGCCCAGTTCGGATTACGGGGTGCCGGCGGGTGGCGTTATCGACGTGGCGTGTCAGGTTGTTGGGGAGCCCGTCGGTCCGAAGGGGAACGATCTGTACTTCTTCGCTGACTACCACGGGCAGTCGTTCTATGTGCCCGACACCTGGACCGACAGCCCGCACCATGCGGGGGAGCCTCCTCTGGCTGGGATCCCGATGTGTGGTGAGCAGCCGGTTGATGATGCCGGCGACGGGTCGAGCTGGGGGCCTGACTGCGACGGCAACGCCTACGTTGCCGAGGTGCAGGTGCAGGACTTCACCGACGGCCAGTTCGAGATCAAGGTGACCCCGACCAGCAACACCCGGTATTCCAGCTATGTCGGGGGCGGTACCTACGAGCTGGAAGCGATGCACGAGATCTGGCATGCGGTCCAGGCTTGCGTCTCGGGCCTGTATGGGAACCTCGCCGACAGCATCTACCAGCAGATCGAGTGTCACGTGCTCGGAACGATCAGTGGGCCCCTTCACGCGGGGGGTCCCACCTTCGACTTCGAGTCGTGGCGCGGCACCACCGACACGTCGAACTACATCCCGACGAAGTGCAACTGGGGCGGCTGGCCATACGAGAAAGTCGGCGACCCGTACCGTCCCGATCGGCTGGCCGGTAATCCCACCTTCTAGCGCGATCAATCCCGGGGCGGGGCGTTAGGCCTCGACCCGACGGGGTCGACCTTGACTCAATAGCCTACCTAGGTAGGCTAAGGCCGTGCGACGGACGAAGGCGCAGCTCTTGGTCGCCGAGGCGCTCCTCGGAGATCCGGGCGGGCGGCATTACGGGTATGACCTCGGCCGTCGAGCGGGCGTCCGTTCCGGCGTCTTGTATCCGATGCTGAACCGCTGGTTCGAGCTGGGTTGGCTTACGGACGGGTGGGAGAACCCGGCCGAGGTGGTCGGCCGCCCGCCTCGGCGGTTCTACGAGCTGACGGACGAGGGCCGGCGGGGGCTAGTGGAGCTCCTCGGCGCGGTGCCGGGCGGGTCGCTGCCGGTGCGTCGCGTGGGGTGGGGGACGACGTCGTGACCGAGCTGTTGGGGGTGTCGTGGAAGACGCTGCTGATCGCGTGCGTGGTCTTCGGGTTCGCGCCGAGGCTCTGCCTTCGCCTGCTGCTGCGGCTGTACCCGCCGGGTGATGCCAGGCGTGCCGAGTTGATGGCGGAGCTGAAGGTGGTGCCGCGGTGGGAGCGGCCGTTCTGGGTTTCGGAGCAGCTGGAGACTGCCTTGTCCGAGGCGCCGGTCCGTCGTCGGCGGGTCGCTGCTGCGCGGTCTGAGGCGGAGCGACTGCACCGGGAGGTCCGCGCTCAGCGCAGGTTCAGCGCGGTTATGGCGTTCTTCATGGTCGGGGTGGCCATCAGCGGTCTGACTGCCCTGGTCCGGGACCGCGACTGGGTCACCGGCTTCGACGGGATCATGGGTGTGGGGTTCCTGGTCGGGCTCGCTGCCATGGAGGTGACGGTCAGGGTGGTCCGTCGCCGGGCCCTGCGGAGCTGAGATCGTTGAGGTTCCGAGACGTGTTCGTGCTACAGGGCCGACGCGCGTCCGGCGTAGTGCTATTCGCCGACGACCTGGTGGAGAGCCATGACCGCGAGGCAGGCCGCTGTGGCGCCGGCCAGGACGCCGGCGACGGTGCCCTTGGTGACGGCGGTGAGGCAGCCGGCGATGAGGCCGATGATGGCGGCCAGGGCCAGGATGGCGACCGTTCGCAGGGGGAGCAGCGGCGGGGGAGTGGCGGCTGGCATCGGTCTGGTTCCTCTCGTGGGCAGCTCGGTGGTTGAGAGGTTGGACCGTGCCTGGCCGTAACGTCGCGCGCCACCGAGTCGCGAGTAGGTCTTGGACTACGGCGCCGGTCATCCGCTGGCTACAGGCGGCGCAGGTTCCTCCGACCTGACGTTGCAGTCGCGAGTGCGTTCTGCTGCGGGGTGTCCTCGGCTGCTGGTGGGTGGCCCCTATCGGGCTGGCCCCGTCTCCGGAATTGCTGGCCGGCTTGTGGGGCGGCGTCGTCAGCTGTGGGCGAAGAACTCTTCGGCCTGGCGGCGGATCCGGGTGAGCCGCTTGGTGACGGCGCTGTGGTTGGCGTAGCCGAGGATGCCAGCGATCTCGGTGTGGCTGGTCACGCCGCTGCTGAGCAGGACGACGATCTGGCGGTTTCTAGTGTCCAGGAGCGCTAGGAAGTCGTTGGTGATGAGGTTGTCGGTGATGTCGCTGTCGGGGCTTTGGACGGTGATGGTGTCGGTGAGTTCGACGAAGCGGACGCCGCCGGTCTTGCGGCGCTTGGCGTAGAGCTTGCGTTCGAAGTCTTCGCGGGCTGGTGACCATCGGTCGGAGAAGTCGTCTTCGACGCGGTTGGAGCGTACTGCGTCGATCAGTGCTTGGAGTCGGCCGGTGCGGTCGGCTGCTAGCACAGTCTCGGTGAGGGCGTTGCGGGCGTCGTGTTCGCCGAACCAGATTTCGCCGCCCATTCGCGGGTTCCCGGTGACGGCTCCGGGTAGGACGCTGCCGTCTTCAAGGGTGACGGGCCCGACGGGTTTGCCGTTGGCGACCTCGGGGAAGTCGCGAAGCCGGGTTTGGATGGTGTCGGTGACTGCGGGCAGCCAGAAGTCGAGGTTGTGGGCTAGGAGCCGGATGGGGTCGTCGGGGGTGAACGCGTTCATGGGGGAGCCGGAGTTCAAGTCGCGCCAGACCGTCCAGGCCCAGGCTCGGGTGAGTCGTTCGGCGAAGTCGGCGGGTAGTACGTCGTCGATCTGGTTGTAGTCGGCAAGGAATGGCCATTGGCCGGCGCCGATGAGGGGCAGCCCGAAGCGGTCCAGGATGCGCCGGGGCAGCAGGTGCAGCAGGGGCGCGTACTCGAAGTACCGGGATCGCGTGCGTGGAACGAAGATGATGTTGTTGTCTCCGAGGTCCGCGATCGCCGACATCGGCTTGGGCAGGTCGTCGAGGTCGAAGAAGCGGCGTCGGAACTGGGCCGCTTCCCACAGCAGGTTCCATGATCCGATGGCGCCGGCCATCTCCAGCGATCGGCGGGGCATGCGCAGGGTGACGAATTCCGACGGGGCGGGGTCGACGGGCCGGATGACGCCGGCGTACAGGCCGGCGGCGGAGAGGTTGAACATCCGGGGGAATCGGTCCGGGTTTGTCTCGTCCGGTGTGACGAGGGCACCGGATCGGTACCTGGGTCGGTGCTCGGCCGCGCCGGATGGGCTGTCGGGTTCGGCGTCCAGTTGCTCACCGGGGTCGTCGCCTGCGTGGTCCGACGCCACGGCGTCCTCCTTCGGCTGAGAGGGCATCGTGCGGGTCGAGTCGAATGTGTCGGTCATGCCGACAGCACGTCAGTTGGGGCGGGATTCGTTCCGTCGACCCGGGATGCGGCCGGATCGATCAGCGAGGACGTGCGTGGGTACTGGCAGCTGGAGGTGTGAGATCAGGTGTCGGGGAGGAGGTCGATGGGTAGGCCCGCGTCCAGGGCGCGTAGCGGTGCGGGGTCTGCGGTGAGGACGGGCCAGCCGCGGGCTTGGGCTACCGCGACGGTGTGGGCGGCAGCAGGTTGCCACTGGTCGGCGGCGTAGGAGTCTTGGCTGAGGATCCCGGCTGCGGCCGCGTAGGCGCTATCCAGGTCGTCGAGCAGGACCAGGGGCGCGTCGAGGAGGAGTTCCAGGAAGGGCATGTCTTCGACGGTGGCGGCGGCCCATGCCTCCATGAGCGCGGTGGTGGGCACGGCCAGGGCGATGCCTTCCTGGTTGGCGGCCGCCAGGAACGCGGCCCCGTAGATGGTGCGGTTGATGGTCAGGTCGTGGATGGCGGTGGCGTCTAGGACACGACCGCCGATCATGAGGCGCGGGGGGCGGCCTCGGCGTCGCTGTGACCGTGATTGTTGCGGAGACGCTGCTGCCAGTAAGCGTAGGCGTCAGGGTCGGGTTCGCCGTAGGCCGCGTTCAGGCGAGTGCGGTAGGCGTCGCGGGCGATGCGGGTGCGCAACGCCTCGGCGACCACGGCGGAGGCGTTGCCGCCGGCGGCCGCGACCGTCTCGTCTAGCTGCTGGGCCAGGTCGTCGGGTAAGGAGAACGTCCGCCGCGTCGTCATACTCTGAGGCTAGTGAGTAATACTGATTGGGTCTAGCCCATCAAATGTGACGGCGCCTGGACTGTGGCACGTGCTTATGCGCGTGCGTCTAGGGCTGCGGCCGCGAGGTCGGCTGCTGCATCGGCTGCGGTGCTGATGTTCAGGTTGAAGCCGAACAGTGTGATCTCGATCGAGCCATCGACACCGCGCATGAGGGTCGTCAGCCTGCCAGCTCGGCGTCCGTCGGCGAGCCGGACTTTGCCTTTCGCTTGCGGATCGCCTTGGAGCCGCCCCTCACCGTTGCTATAGGCCTCCAGATGGCTGGCGATGTCGCGCACGATCTTGCCGTCAGGTACAGCTTCGTCGAATCGCTGGAGTGCTGGGTGGTTTGGGCCGAGGTCGCGGGTGGCGGTGTTGAGGAGTCCGCCGATGGCGGCGGCGAACATCAGCACGTCGGGCTGCGCGGCTGACAGGTTCGGGGCCTCCATGATCCGGCGACGTTGCTGTTCCACGGCATTGGCCCAGGTGAAAACCCACTGGATGTGGACCGTGGGCTCCGTCATGGCAGACAACGGTAGTTGCCTGCTTGCTGATGGCGGCCGCAACGCTTGGTGGCGTTGTTGACCTGCGAGTGGCCTACTCGTGATGGGTGACGCGGTGTCGCGTGATTTGTTCGCGGTACTGGGGCGAGCGCATGTCGTGCGGCTGCTGACATCAGCTGTAGCTCGCGTCCAGGACGTCGCGGCCAGAGCACCGTGCGGCGCGGGGCTGAGATCGGCTCGTCCCGGGCAACTGCGGCAGAAGCCGGAGAGCGCCCGTGAAGACGGGAGCGCCCATGAGGAGATATCGACGGCCAGCACGATCAGAGCTGCCGCCGAGTCACGAGCAACAGCCTGGATGGAGCTATCGGAGTTAGCTTGGTGATATGTCCTGAGGGCGATGCCTCTGCGTAAGGAACGCTCCAAGGGTGGCCGTGGGTACGAAGACGATGGCAAAGCTCAGTAGCGTTGCCCACAGTCCGATCGAGCCGCTGGTCAGTACGAGGGTTCCGAAAATGATTGCGACGAGTGCGAGGCGTGCGATCCATCGCGTGCGCGGCATTGGTTTCAATGGCGTGCTCCTGCCGTCGTCCGTGCTGTCAGTAGCGTCTTCGACTGGTGCTAGTGGCTCTCTGTCGCCCGGCTGTGGTGGTATCGGGTTTCTATTGAACGGCTTGACTGCGACGCCCGTCGGCTGATCGCTGGGATTCGCGTCCATTCGGCTTAGCTCCCGACCCAAATCGACGCTATTAGTAGTGATAGAGCTCCGGCGTCCAAGAGGTACTTTTCCTTCTGGTTTGTAGGTGTTGCTGCGCTGGTGCCGTCGCGTGTCAGTCTCCACAGTAGTGGGTAAGCAAGGCAGGCTAGCAAGATCAGGAGGAAGTAGCCTTCTTCAGGGTTGCTGAAAGCTGGTTTCTCGTGTAGGAAGCGGCGGTAAATGCTGAAGGCGGCTGCGGCGGCTGCCCAGTCTCGCCAAAATTCGAGATCGCGTGCTGGGAGTCGGGTGAACATCAGTCCTTCTCGAAAGCATTCGGTTATATAGTCATAAAAGACACGGAGTAGGGTGCCGATAAGTACCGTAACGGCAACTTCTACTATCGTCGCCTTCATACCCCTTTTTCCCCCATTGTCGTCTAGTGCCATGCTCTGGAGTGACGCAGGCTATGGCAGATGGCCGTTACATCGCCTTGTCAGAGGCGATATCTCAAGTGTTCGTGTGGGTGCGTACATCGACTTCCCAGTAACACGCAGTACGAACGCGGCCTATGTGGTCTGGGGCAGCTGCTGGGTGCGGAGTCCTACAAGCGGCCGGTGACGGCCGGTATGAGGCTGCCTGGATCTGTGGGCCGCTGCAGCCGGTGGCCGTGGAAGCTGAGTTGGAGTAGCACCATTCGGACAGTCTGGTGACGTAGCGGGCTGGGCAGGAGGCGCAGGACCATCTCAGGACGCTGGCGCTCGATCGCACAGAGGAGGTCCCCGCGGCAGTGCGGTGTTGATCGTCTCTGCACGCCAGCTGGTCGCTCCTCTTTCGTGGTGGTCGAGTTGAGATCAAGGCGGCCCGGATCTAGGCAGCAGGGTCACGGCGCTCGCCACTGCTGTGGTGAGCGCCGCGTATGACGGTCTGCTGTGGTGGCTGTCCTTCGGGCTGCTGAGTGGGTGGCGCGTGCGCTGAGCTGGTGAGGTCTCCTCGTTCTGAGAAACGGCGCGTTCACTGTCACAGACGCACCATGTGTGGACCGTGTTTTGGGGTGATGGGGCGCACGGGAGGTCGGGAGGCGGCGGTGATGGTGGCGGCGGGCGATGGACCGCTCTTCCGGGGTGTACCGGGGCTGCGTGGTGGTTGGCGGTGGGTGAGTGTGCTGGT
>CALMAR010000417.1 GCA_937859855.1 uncultured Kineosporia sp. | reverse complement strand
CCACCGGCAGCGGCTCGCTGACCAGCTTGCCCAGCCGGCGCCCCCGCCAGAGCATGATCAGCAGCACCGTCAGGCCCAGCTGGGCCAGCACCCACCACACCACCGGCGCAAGTAGCTCCCGCAACGACTCCGTCTCACCAGATGCGCCCGGCTCCAGCGGGTCCGGCACGTACCAGATCAGGTCAGCGCGGCGGCTCAGAGTACGAACGGCCAGGGCGGCGTCGCCCTCCCGTCCGAGCTGACCGTTGGTCAGCAGCTCACTCTGGCCGATCACGATGATTTCCCGTCCGCGTCGTTCGTCGATCAGGTAGGACCCGGTCCTTGCCTGATCCGGGCCGGGATAGCAGAGCGTCAGACCGGAACCGGCCAGCCCGCTGGGGGAGCGGGCATAGAGCAGATTGCCCGCCAGGACTGCTCCGGCGGCCTGGGCGTCCGGGTCGGAACACCGCGGGCTGAGCACGGCGCTGGGCGTTGCCCCGGCCGAGGTGATGTCCGGGTCCAGACGACGCAGTGTCTGGTCGCCGGGCTCGACCAGGACCAGAGGTCCGCTGGTGGCGCGGAGCCGGTCGAGCTGGGCGGGGCTGAGGAACTGGCTGCGGGTGACCAGCACAGTGCCGCCATTGGCAGCCTGCCGCAGAGCCTGATCGGAGCGGGTCACCGGGTGCACCTGGACGCCGTGCTGGCCAAGGATCCGGGCCAGTGCCCGCCCGCCTTCGGGGTCCGGATTGCCCGGGTCCAGCCGGGTACCCCTGCCGCTCTGGGCACTGTCCAGAGCCAGCAGCAGGGCGCTGATCAGCACCACGCCGGCCACCAGCAGCCACGGCCCGGCCGCGCGCACGCGGGCGTTCATCTACCCACACCTCAACCGGCGGCATCGGTTCAGCTGGACGCAGCCGGTGCTGGGGGGCCAGTCACTCATCACAGGGCACCAGCCGGAACCGGCAGATCCGCGGCCCGGACCGTCCTCACCCGGTCCGCCAGCTGGCGCAGCGCGTCGTCCTGAACCGCGGTGGCGCCCTGGCCCCCGTACCAGACATCGTCGAAAATCCTTGCCGCGGAAGTGAACTCAGCGCCCAGAGCGGGGAGAACCGCTGCCGCCGCAATCGCGATCTCATCAGCGGTCCGGCCGCGCTGCGCGGACAGAATGGTGCGTTCCTCAAGCGCGCGGGCGATTCCGCGAAATCGCTCGGCCACTGCGGTGTTCCAATCACGGGCCGACGCTGCCTGATCGGCGGCGGCGTAGTGCTGCGCCGATGAGGCCGGGGCGCCGTCCAGCGCCGGACCGGAGTGGCTGCGCGCGGTGCGGTGCAGCCCGCCGGACCGCCACACCGCCAGGGACACGATCAGCGCCACTACCGTCACCGCGATCACGGCGCCGGTCCCAGCCCCGGGGCCGCCCGGCCCCTGCCAGCCGCTGATGTGATCCCCCATCCAGGTCAGCGCTCGGGTGATCAGGCTGGGCCGCGCCTCCTGATACTCCCGGCCGGACAGTTCCCGGATCGCCCACTCCCGGGCCTCTTGCCGGCCCGGCTGAAGAGTGACGCCGCCAGCCGCTGGCCAGGACAGATTCACCGCGGTGGCTCCGGGCGGAGCAGTTCGATGTCCAGACCCTCCCGCCGGATCCGCAGATCCAGATACAGCAGCGCCGAGACCCCGCTGCTGAAGGGCAGGAACACCGCCCCAGCCAGGATGGTGCCCGCGTTGAGGATCAGCAGTTGCACCACGGTCTGCCCGAACGAGCCGGTGCCCACATTCGGCCCGGCGATGTCGGCCGCGATGGTGAACGGCACCAGAAAGATCTGCCGGATGATCGCCACGATGATCACCGTCAGCAGGCTGATCCCGAACACCCGCCAGGCGTTGCCGTGCACCAGCCGGGACGAGCGCCGCAACGCGCGCCGGATGCTGGTGCCCTCGAGTACCAGCACGGGCGCGGCCACCGCCCACCGGGCCAGGACCAGGGTTGCCACGATCACCAGGCCCAGGAACACCCCGAACACCACCAGTCCGGCGCCGAGGGCTGTATTCGGTGAAGTGATCAGCAGGATCACCCCCGGCAGCAGGCAGATCGCCATCAGGATCGGCGCGCTGATCAGAATGGTCAGGCTCAGCCCGATGATCGCGAGGATCCGCCGGCGCCCCCGCTGGAAGAGTTCGGCGGTGCTGACCTTCCGGCCCCGGACCGCACCGTCCACCGCGATCACCAGCAGGCTGGACACCAAGGCCGTGCCCATCACGTACTCCAGCAGAGCCACCCCCACCGCCAAGCTGCCACTGCTCAGTGCCTGCGCGACATCTGCGGCTTGCGGGTCCTTCGTGAATTGCGGGTCATACACACCGCTGGCCGCCAACTGGGTCAAGGCGGCGGCCTGCGGGAGCAGGGTCAGCAGGCTTATCACCGCGACCACGACAGCGGCGCAACCCGCCATGGTCCGGGGGTTCTGCCGGATCGCCCGGATCGCGCCGTCATAGATCTCGCCGATGGTGAGCGGTCGCAGTGGCACCAGCCCGGACCTCCGGCCCGGGTCAGCACCCGTTGGTGATCCAGGCCCGGGTCCCCAGGCCCACGTGCCGGGCTGACCGGGCTGGCCGGGCTGACCGGATTGACCGGACTGAACGGGCTGACCAGGCTGACCGGCGCCACCGTTGCTCGCCCCGCCGGGGTACCCCCAGGAAGGCTCACTGGACTGCCCCGGCTGGGTCCAGCCAGGCTCGGGTGGCTGGGTGATGACCTGCTCCCTTCCCCCTCGGCTGCCCGGTCGGCTGCTTCGTCACATCCTGGCATGGCCTGGCGACAGCCTGATCGCAGCGGCCGGGGGCCAGTGGGGCAAAGACAAGACATAGATTGGCTGCGGCGGCCGGGAATTTGACACCATGTGATGCATGAGGGGTCGTGTGCTCGTCGTTGATGACGACAATGCGCTGTCGGAGATGCTGGGCATCGTGCTGCGAGGTGAGGGATTCGACCCCGTCTTCTGCGCCGATGGGCTGGGTGCGCTGGACGCTTTCCACTCCTCGCGGCCTGACCTGGTGTTGCTCGATCTGATGTTGCCCGGCCGCGACGGCATCGAGGTGTGCCGGTTGATCCGGCAGGAGTCCGGCGTCCCGATCGTGATGCTGACGGCCAAGAGCGACACCGTCGATATCGTGCTCGGACTCGAGTCCGGCGCCGACGACTACGTGGTCAAGCCGTTCAAGCCAAAGGAGCTGGTGGCCCGGGTCCGGGCGCGGCTGCGGACCACCAGCGATCCAGCCCCCGAGTCGCTGGACATCGGCGACATCAACATCGACGTCGCCGGTCACATCGTGCGTCGCGGCGGCGAGGTGCTCGCGTTGACCCCGCTGGAGTTCGACCTGCTGGTGGCGCTGGCCCGCAAGCCATGGCAGGTGTTCACCCGGGAGGTGCTGCTCGAACAGGTATGGGGATACCGGCACGCGGCAGATACTCGTCTGGTGAACGTGCATGTTCAGCGCCTGCGATCGAAGATCGAGAAAGATCCGGAGCGGCCCGAGATCGTGGTCACGGTGCGCGGTGTGGGGTACAAGGCCGGCCCCGGATGACCAGCTGATGATCAGCTCGGCCGCGCGCTTGCGACGGGCCAGACGCCGGGTCCGGCAGCTGCCCGTCATCGGCACCCTGCTCGCGCCAGCCCTGCCGATGTTCCGCCGGATCCGGCAGGCCGTGTTCTCCCGGCTGGTGCGGCTTGGCCGGTTCGTCCGGCGGCGGTGGAGCCGGTCGATGCGGCTGCGGGTGGTGGCCACCACGATGCTGCTCGGGCTGGTCGTGGTGCTGGCCATCGGCGACTTCCTGCTGATCAGGATCCGAGACGGTCTGATCGAGAGCCGTCAGAAGACGGCGATGGCGGAGGCGCAGCGGCTGACCAAGACCGCCACTGACAGCCTGGCTGCGGCACCGTACAGCACTGCGAGCGCCCAGGAGTCAGTGGTCAACGATCTGATGAACACGCTGGAGGGGCCAGGCGGATCGGAGGGCCGGGGCACCGTGCTGCGCCGGGCGCTGAAGTCCAAGGAACCCAGCGCTCTGCACGGCAGTTCGTCGGTGTCGCCATCAGTGATTCCGAAGTCCTTGCAGATCGCGATCAACCAGAGCTCGCAACAGAAGGTGCAGCTGACTTCGATTCCCACTACGGACGACCCGAAGGGTAAGCCTGCTCTGGCGATCGGGTCGGTGATCAATATCCCGCTGTCGGGGCCCTACGAGTTGTATTTCGTCTTTCCCCTGGATCGCGAGCAACAGATCCTGGACCTGGTTCAGCGCACCTTCGTGTTCGGCGGAATCGGCTTGGTGCTGCTGGTCGGTGGAGTGGCGTTCGTGGTCACCCGGCAGGTGGTGACGCCGGTCCGGCAGGCGGCCCGGACGGCGGAGGAGCTGGCATCGGGTAACTTCGATCGCCGGATGAGAGTCCGCGGCCAGGACGACATCGCCCGGCTGGGAAGGGCTTTCAACGGGATGGCCGCTAGCCTCGAGCGGCAGATCCATCAACTGGAGGAACTCTCCCGGGTCCAGCGTCAGTTCGTCTCCGACGTCTCCCACGAGCTCCGGACGCCGCTGACCACCATCCGGATGGCCAGCGAGGTGATCTACGAAGGGCGGCAGGACTTCGACCCGATGCTGGCTCGCAGCGCCGAACTGCTGCAGACGCAGATCGATCGGTTCGAAGGACTTCTGGCCGACCTGCTGGAGATCAGCCGGTTCGACGCCGGAGCAGCCGCCCTCGACATCGACACCGTCGAGCTGCGCGACCTGGTCGAGCGGGTGATCGGCGGCCTGGCGCCGCTGGCTGAGCGACGAGGCAGCCGGATGCTGCTGGACCTGCCCGGCGAAGCCTGCACGGCGGCCATCGATCCTCGCCGGGTGGAACGGGTGGTGCGCAACCTGGTCGGCAACGCGATCGAGCACGGTGAGGGTCGGCCGATCGAGGTCCGGGTCGGGGTTTCGGATCAGGCAGTAGCGGTTTCGGTGCGCGACCACGGAGTCGGCATCGACGCCGAAGGGCTGAACATGGTGTTCAACCGGTTCTGGCGGGCCGACCCGGCCCGGGCCCGGAGCACCGGCGGTTCCGGGCTGGGCTTGGCCATCGCGCAGGAGGATTCGCATCTGCACGGCGGATGGCTGCAGGTCTGGGGAGAGCCTGGCGCCGGTGCGGTGTTCCGGCTGACCATTCCGCGGCAGGTCGGCGGGGTGTTGTCGGGATCTCCGCTGCCGCTGGCCCCTCCACCGCAGCTGACCGTTGACCAGACTCTCAGCGTGGCCACTGGCCATCCCGGCCGCGGTCCGGCCAGCGGCCTGACCGGTCAGGTCACAATGCTGAGGGCCTCCGATGTCACGGCGGACCCTTCCAAACCACCGGACCCTGCGGGTCCGCACAACGGGCCCGGCGGCGGTGTTCCGGTGGCCGGGAAACGGCTCGGTGAGTCTGCGTGAAGCGCTGGGCTCGCCTGGTCGCAGCCGCCATCGCCGTCGCCGGCTTGGCCGGATGCACGGCCATCCCGCGGTCGGGGCCAGTGCTGCCCGGTCCCACGATTGACAGCGATTCCCGCGAGGGGGGGCCGCAGCTGATCCTGGAGGGGCCGTTCCCTGGACAGGGTCCAGCCGACGTGGTGCGTGGATTCACCGATGCCGCCGCCGGTTTCAATGACGATCACAAGGTGGCCCGGAGTTTCCTGGCTCCCTCGAAACGGCTGGTCTGGAATCCCGACGCCAGCGTCGGGATCTACCCGGACGAGAGTTCGCTGACCGTCACCCCGTCCGAAAGCGCGGCCAGCGCCAGCAGAACAGGCACCAGGCCTCCCACTGAAGAGGGCCGTCCGGCGGCTGAGCGAGTCGTTGTCACGGTGAAGACGCCGGTCACCGGGACGATCGACGCCGCCGGGCGGTACACGGTGGCCGCCTCGGCTCAGACCGTCACCCGGCGATTCGGGCTGGTCCGCAGCGAGGGTGAGTGGAAGATCGAGACCCTGGATGACGGGATTCTCATCAACAGCAGCGATTTCGCGGTCGCCTTTCGATCGTTCCCGGTCTACTTCGTGGACCCGGCTGGCCGGTATCTGGTTCCCGACATCCATTGGTTGCCAGCCAATCGCGATGGGACCGGGATCCGGGAGGTGCCCACCGCCCTGGTCCGGGCCCTGCTGGATGGACCATCCGCGTATCTGCGTGGAGCGGTCATCTCGGGAGCACCGGCCGGCACCAGAATGGCCGTAGCCGCCGTGGTGGTGACCGATCAGGTGGCCAATGTCGATCTCACCGAGCAGGTCAAGAGCGCCACGGTTCGAATGCGCCAGCTGTTGCTCAGTCAGCTCCGGGCAACTCTGGCGATCGGAGCGATCAATGGCGTCCAGGTCACGGTTCGCCGTACCCCGCTCGACATTCCGCCCGATGCCGGCGGCGGATCGGCCGCCAATGATCCGGCCGCCGCGGACGCCGACTCCGCCAATCAGGGCCAGCCGCAGTCCGATCCCCAGGTGGACGACGAGCCGGTCGTGGTGGACGGCAAGAACGCGAACGCGATCGCCCGGCTGGCCGGGCGCACGCTGACCAAAGTCGACGGCGTCGGTGGCTTGGCCATCCCCGGCGCGAACCGGCCGGCCGTGAATGCCGAGAGCAGCGCCTACGCGGTCCTGAACGCCGACCGGAGCCAGTTACTGCTGCAGTTGCCCAGCGCGAAGGCCTCCATCCTGGTCCGGGGAAAGACGCTGACCGGTCCCTCGTTCGACCCGTGGGGCTGGGTGTGGACGGCCGATCGGGCCGGTAGCGGCTGGGTTTGGGCCGCCCGGCCCGATCCGGGATCCGTCAAGGTGTCCGCTTCCTGGCTCAAGGGCATGTCCGTCATCGCCCTGCGTATCTCGCGGGAAGGGGCGCGGGCTCTGGTCGCGGTCGAAATCAAAGGCGTGGCGCACCTTTTCGTCGCTGGAGTGATCAGGAATCAGGAGGGTCAGCCGATGCTGCTGACCCCGCCGACCGAATTGGTTCCCGACCTGCGCTCGGTCACCGACGCGTCCTGGGTGGACGAGGACCAGGTCGTCGTACTTGGGCATCGTCTGAGCAAGGAGGGAATCGAGCCGTGGATCGTGCAGATCGGTGGAACGATCAAGCCGACGTTGCCGATCAAGGATGCGCTGTCGGTGAGCGCGGCCAATGGTGAACTCGGCCTGATGGTGGGGACCATGGCTGGAACCCTGACCCAGGTGGGCCAATCCTGGAGCCGGATCAGTACTGCTCGCTGGGCCAGTTTCGCTGGGTAGATGGGCAACCAGCTCATCAGCTGGGCCTGCCCTGTCGAGTAGTCCACAAGGTGCACGACAGGGCATTTGTCCACAGATTCGGGCCGGCCGGTCCTGACCGCCGTTCCAGCGGTCACGCTGCTGGCATGGACGCCATCGTGAGCACGACGATCAGGGTGGTCACGATCATGGCCGACGCGCTGGCCGGGCTGATCTGGCCGGTGAGCTGTGCCGGATGCGGGCGCTTGGACGTCGCTCTCTGCCGAGCCTGTGCGGCGTCGGTGGCGGGGCGGCCGTTCCGGGTCCGATCAGGGCCGGTCCCGATCTGGGGGTGCAGCGCGTACGCCGGGCTGGCCGCTGCAGTTGTGGTGTCCTGGAAACAACGCGGCCGCCGAGATCTCTCCGGCCCGCTCGGGCGCGTTCTGGCCCGCGCGGTGACGGCGTGCCTGAACAGCGATGATGAGCTGCCACTCGTCGCGCACGCCGGGTGCGGCCGCCCAGCCAGTGCGATGCCGTCCGCCACCCTGGCTGGGCCAGAGATCTGGCTGGTACCTATGCCGGCTCGCCGGGCCGCGCTGCGGCAGCGGGGTGCCGACCTGGTTCACGACCTGGCCAACGTGGCGGCTCGAGACCTGAGGACGGCGGCAGGCAGGACGAACTTCAAGGAAGGGCCCAGGGTCCGGGCGGTGCGCGTCCTGCGGCATGCACGGCCGGTACGGGATCAGATCGGCCTGGACGCCAAGGCTCGTCGCCGCAACCTCGCCGGAGCACTGGCCGTGCGGCGCACCTGGGGATCTCAGGTACGGCTCGACGGTCAGAAGTGCCTCGTCATCGACGACATCGTGACAACTGGTGCGTCTGTTGATGAAGCGGTGCGAGTGTTGAGCAGTCATGGTGCACAGGTAGTGGGAATCTGCTCCCTGAGCGTGACTTTCAGGCGGCCAGGCGTGCTGACTGGCCCGGAACGCACTAGCCTCTCGTCATGCAAGGCACCTTCCGAAGTCCAGCGTCCGGCCCGCTCCTGGGACAGGGGCCGCTGGCCGGTGAGAGGAGGTGCCAGCACCGCGACGTGAAATGAAGAGGGTGGAAAACCCTGCGTCGCCCTATGCCAACATCACCGGTTCACATCGGCGAGACGGGGCATTCTTCGCCCGGACAACTGTTTCCAGGCGGCGAACGTGGACCTCGCTGGTGTCTAAGCCAGCACTAGGAGGATTCCTCAGTGGACATTGTGATTACCGGCCGGCGGATGGACGTGTCCGACCGCTTCAAGCGGTTTGCCGAGGAGAAGCTGACCAAGGTCACGCAATTCGCTCCTCGCGCTCATCGAATCGACGTCGAATTGTCCCACGAGCGCAATCCCAGACAATCGCACACCTGCGAGAAGGTGGAGATCACCGTAAGGGACAGAGGGCCGGTGATCCGGGCCGAGGCCTGCGCTGAAGATGCCATGGCCGCCTTGGACCTGGCCACGACGAGGCTGGTCGAACGGCTTCGCCGATTGAGGGATCGGAAGAAGGTCCACCACGGGCGCCAGACGCCGGTCTCGGTTCGCTCAGCCGAAGCGCTGGCTACGGGCGCGGAAGTAGCGGCCGATCTGCAGCCAGGCACCGTCGCTGGACTGGCTGTCGCGGAGCGGCCATCGGACCGGTTGGATGGCTCAGAGCCGGATGCGGATCCCGATTGGGTGCAGCCCAGCCGAGCCGATCTTCCCGATGGAGCGCAGGACTTGGCCGACAGCCCGGTGGTGATCCGGACCAAGGATCACGAGGCCCATCCGATGACCATCGACCAGGCTCTGTACGAGATGGAACTCGTCGGGCACGACTTCTACCTCTTCATCGACGCGGCGTGTGGCAAGCCGTCAGTGGTGTACCGCCGCCGTGGCTGGAACTACGGCGTGATCCGGCTGAACCCCGGCGCCGATCAGCCCGCTGGTCAGACCGGTGAGGCCGCTGAGGCCAGCCAGGTCCGTCACGTCCGTCAGGCCGGTGGGCAGGTGCCCAGCCAAGCGAACGCAGCGTCCTGAGAGCCCGTCTTCCACATCCCCCGCGTTCAGTGGCCACGCGGGCCGGATCGCGGGGCAGGTGACCGGCACCCTAAGTGCGGACGGGGGGGGTACGGGGCATATGACGCTAGAGGGCCCGCGGTACTGACGGTTGTCGCCAACGGCGTCGTCCGCCTTCTCCTGGAAGCTGTCGATCTGCTCCGAGTACTTGCTGCCCGTGACCTTGTCGCCGGCGTCGCCGGTCTTCTCGATCACGACGTCACTGATCTTCTCGACCTTGTCCGGGTTCTTCTCCGTGAACTCCGACAGCTTCTGCTTCGCGTCATCGAACAAACCCATGTTCTCCCTCTCTGGTTGGACTCAACTCCCGCCAAGCCGCGGGGATCGGGCCGTGACCGGGGTGGACCGCAGGCATGCGGTCATGCTGCAACCGGCCGCCAGATTGTCGCATCCCTGTTCTAGGGTCGCCAACGTGAGCACAGTCAGCCCGCGCGGGACGACCAGCGTCGGGGGCGGCGGGAGCGCCACCGCGTCCAGGCGGGCCGGGATCAGGCCGACTGAACGGCTGACGGCCGCGGGCGCGCGCCGGGTTGCCCTGGCGGCTCAGGGATTCGGCGTCAGCCGGCCCACCGGCCCGGTCACTCTCCGGCACATCCAGCGAGTGATCGACACCGTCGCCATCCTTCAGATCGACTCCGTTAACGTCCTCTCCCGCAGTCACTACCTGCCCGTGTTCAGCCGGCTCGGACCCTATCCGCGCGCCCTACTCGACCGGGCGTCATCGGTCGCTCCGCGCCGGCTGGTCGAGTACTGGGCCCACGAGGCGTCCTACGTCTCCCCATCCACCCACCGGCTGCTGCGCTGGCGGATGCAGCGGGCCGCGACCGAGGCGTGGGGAGGTATGGTCCGGATCGCGCGAGAGCGCGCGGACCTGGTCGAGCGGGTGCTCGACGTGGTCCACCAGCACGGGCCGATCACCGCGGCTGGGCTGGAGGCCCTGATCGAGGATCAGACGCCGCGCGAGCGCGACGGTGAATGGGGCTGGAACTGGAGCGACGCCAAGCGCGCCCTCGAATTTCTGTTCTGGTCCGGGCGGATCAGTTCGGCTGGGCGCACCCAGCAGTTCGAACGCCGGTACGCCCCGCTTGACCGGGTGCTGCCGGCCGCGATCATCCAGGCGCCGGATCCCGACCCGCAGGACGCCCGTCGCGGGCTGGTGATGATCGCGGCCAAGGCGCTCGGGGTCGCGTCCGAACGCTGCTTGCGTGACTACTTCCGGCTACGCCCGGCTGAAACCCGCTCGGCCATCGCCGACCTGGTAGGGGCTGGGCAGCTCGTTCCGGTCGAAGTAGCTGGCTGGAGCAGACCGGCCTACCTTCATCCC
>CALMAR010000416.1 GCA_937859855.1 uncultured Kineosporia sp. | reverse complement strand
GCCCACCCGGCGTAGATGTGCCCCAGCGCGGCCGACTGGCGGATGGCTTGTCCCTGCCCGGCGAGCTGCTCGGCGTAGTTGTCCGCCAGTGTCAGGTACCGCTGCCGGTGGGCTGACAGGTCGGCGGCTAGCCATTGCAGGTAGCTGGCCATCAGCAGGGCCCGCGCGTGACGCGATTCGGCAGCGTCCAGCGGGAACAGCAGACCGGTGTCGACGTCGGCGCGGGCCAGTGGGACGACGAGCATCCGTTCTGCGCCCGACCCTGGGCGCGGCATGACTTCGGAGGTGAACAGGCCGCTGGCTCGGGGTCCGCCTCCGTCGGAGATGGTCAGGCCGTCGCGGGATGAGCGGGAGCGGCCTTCCTGGTTGTGGATGAGCCGGCCGGTCTCCTCCAGCAGCCGCTGGGCGTCCAGCCAGGATTTCGTCGGGGCGAAGTCGTCGCACCACCACGGCAGGTCCTTGGCGGCGTGCAGCTTGTAGCGCAACGCGTTGAGGGTGTCCCCGTTGCCAGACATCGAACTGCCGGGCTTGGAGTGCTCCCACCGCTCCCCCAGGTGCTGCATGGCTTTGGCGGCGACGGACGTCTTGTAGCTGCCGGGCGGGCCGACGAGGGTCAGAACCCACGGGTTGTGGCCGAGCACCGAGCGGTAGATCCAGCCCAGCAGGGGGGCAGCGACCCGCATCGGGAGACGGTCCAGCATGCCGGCGGAGTGCTGCGTGAAGGCCTCCCTCAGGATGGCCGCGTCGCGGGTGGGTGCGGGGAGGTCGAACTGGGCCAGTGGGCCGCTGAAGGCGACCGCCGCCTGAACGCTGCCAGATGGTGTGATCGCGCCTGCTGCGTGCACGAAGCGGTGAGTCTCTCCGTCAACTCGCCAGCCTGTGGATCGGTACAGGACGCTGTCCTGGACGTCCTCGCTGATCGCCAGGATGGCTCGCTGAACGGTGTCCAACCCCGACCGCTTGTGGTCGTAGTCCACTGGCCCAGGCAGAGATTCCAGCCAGGAGTGGTCTTTCCACTGCTCGGCCGCCACCCGTAGATGCATCACCTCGTCGCTGATCGGGTCCCGGTAGCCGACCACCACCGCGAACAGCTGCCGGGGGGCCGCAGGATTGACCGTGTCCGCCTGGGCGTCGTGAGGCCGTCCGGCAAGCTCGGGCACGTCGAGTTCGTGTGCCAGCTCGACTTCCAGGAACTCTCGTCGGACCACCCGGACTGCCAGGGACAAGATTGACCGGAAGGTGCCTTCGTCCTCGTCTCCGCCGCGCGCGGGCACCCACTGGACGATCGCGCCATCCAGGACCCGGAACACCGGGGCCGACACATGCCCGCCCTCGCGTTCCTCGGTGCGGCCGGCGCCGATCCAGTCCCAGGCCCGAGACGTCGTCGGCGCAGGACTGGGCTGCTGCGCCAGCTGCTCCGCCTCCCCTGATTGCCCTGCTGGCGCGGCCGCGCGCCGAGCGTCTCGTTCTGAGGTGGTCGGGTTCGGGGCAGCGCCTAGTGCCGCGCTCGCGCGGGCCGGCTCCTGCAGCGAGGCCGGAACGGCGACGCCAGCCCACTCATGGCAGAGGCGAGCCTGCTCGGTGCCGTGTCGTAGCAGATCGCCTGCGGTTTCGATCGCCTCGCCGGCCCATTCGGTGCCCACGCGCATGCCGTACCCGAGCACCTGATCTACCTGGGCCAGGAGCGCTTCTTGCCGGATCTCGCTTTCCAGCGCCCACCTACGCGCGAAGCTCCGGTGCTGCGCGGCGTCGCGGAGCGCCCCAGGCGACCCGTCCGCGTCGGCTTCCCGGGCGGCGTCCAGGCGGGCTTGCACCTCGGCTGCGGCCTGGCGCACGGCCCTGAAACGCGTCACAGCATCGCTCAGCGCATGCCACGTCCGTACCTCATCGACGTGCACGCCCAGCAGCTGCTCGACGTCGTAGCCGGCCTGAAGGTGATCAGTGAAGTCGCTCTTATCGGCTTGCGTCGCGGGTACGAGCAGCTGCACCTGGGCGTCGACAGCCGACAGCCGGGCATGCAGGTCAACACCACGCGCCCACCCGGTCGCGTCACGATCCAGGCCCACCCGCACATCGGCGCCCGCCAGGGCCTCGCTCAGTTCGTCGGGGAAACTGCGACCCCCCTGAGCGTTCGTGGTCGCGACCAGGCCTACCTGCTCGGCTGACTCGACATCCTTCTCGCCTTCCAGGAGCCAGACAGGCCGTCCAGCCTGAACCGCGGCAGCCACCTGCGGAGCGCGGTACAGCACCGGTTCGAAGCCTTGCGGTTTCCGCTTCACCGTCCGGCCGTCTGGGGTGAGGAACAGCTGCCGGAACGTCTTATGCGGGTGCTCGCCCTGTGAGCACTCCTCGCGGACGACCTCCTGGACCGGCGCGCCGGCAGCGTTCACGTACAGGTAGCGGGCAGCGGTCACCCATACATGATTTTCATGATCGTCTTCGGGGGTGGGTGGGGCGGCGGCGATCGGGTCGGGTAGCCGGCCGAGGCGCCCTCGCCGTCGCCCTGCGCGACGTCGCTGCGGGGACTTGCCGATACGTCCAACAGCTCGGTCGCGCTCCGGCAGGGGCTCGTCGAACAGGTCGGCGGTACTGAGGCCGAGCGCCATGGCGATGTCCTCGGCGGCAGCCTGACAGCCGAAGCAGTGCAGCATCGTGAGACCACCGCGCTGCGAGTGACGCCACGTCACGTGCAGCGAAGCGGTCCGCTCCGCGTGCACAGGGCATTGAGCCATCAGCTGGTGGGTGCCCATGGGACGCACCGACAACTGACGGGACTCCAGCGCCCGGGCGACCCGGTCAAAGGAAGCCTGCACGCGCACGGTCCCCGGCTGGGCGACCGGGCCCGAGGGGGCGAACAACTCAGCCACGTGTCACCCCCCTGAAGGGACGACACGCCGCGATGTCGGCGTGGGGTACCCGGCGCAGACGTCGGGTACCCTCGTAGATGCAGGGCTCACAGCAGCCTTTCGCTCCATGGGACGCCACCCCGCCTGCCGCCAAGCTGACAGGGGTGGCGCTCTCTTTTTGCGGCTCCTTACATGGCCAAGGGCAGGTCCAGCCGGGTCTGGTTGCTGCTTGTCGACGGGCGGTGGATGTACTCCGGTTCAGGCAGACGGTGCTCCCGGGCCAGTAGCGCGCCGAGGTAGTCGCTGAGGGACGCGTAGCCGGCATCGCGAGCCGACTGCTCGTAGACCCTCGCGTGCTCGGTGGGCACCCGCACAGTGATCGCGGAGCGGTCGCCTCTGGGTCGCGTGCCCGGCTTGCGCCCGGACGGCTTGCGCACCTGCATGGCCTACGTCCAATCGCGTCGTGATGCTGCATCGCGAATCTGTACGGCCTATGTCTACTCGCGTCGTGATGCTGCATCACGAATCCCAGCCGACCCGGCGTGTCGCGCGCTCGGTAGACGAGAGAAGGGCTCACACCCAAGAGACAAGGTCCCTTCCAGCGCTAGCTGTGACATCCGCAGGTGACATGAACCTCCGGCAGCCCTGCGCGATGGGCCTGAAAACAAGTCCCCGCGCGCGCATGGTGGGCCGTTGGTGGGAAGCGGGGAAGCCAAGCTAAACGCGCTGCTCATAGGCCGTTTATGACTTCCCCCAGAGGTGGGAAAGGAGGGGGAAACGTAGGGGGAAGCGAGCTAGGAAAACGCTTCGAGAGTGTTCTGCTAGGCAGCAGATGGTGTAGCAAAACACATGGCAAGACACTGTGGCCTCGGCCCGGATGGGAGGTCGTCTGAGGAGCCGGCCGGCACGACGACGCCCATCGCGAGACGCCGAGGCTTGCGCCGGTCCGGGTCGTCCACCCCTTTCAAGGCGGTGGACAAGTGCGAATCGTTGCTTAGCCGCGCACGGGGTGACCCGCCCGGCGCTAGCTGGCCGGGGACATCACGAGAGCGGGAAACCGCTGCTCCGTGCGCCGGCGCGGGTCTAGCGGTCCGCCGCGAGCTGCCGCCTGGGTCTCCAAACGCTGCTCCAGGCGCCGCGCGGTGAGACTGGAGGTCCTGGCTGCGAGCAGGCTCAGGGGAACGCGCTCGGAGAGCTCCGTGATCAGGTCGGCGAATGTGTCCTCCAGCACCCCATGGGCGGCGAGGTACATCCCCTGCAGCTGACGGATCTCCCAAATCTGCGTTAGCGGATTGGGCAGTGGCAGATCGCGGAGAACCCTACTGACGTCGCCAGATACGGGTTCGTCCAGGTGAACCGACCCCGCCGCCAGGATGAGTCTGGCCTCGATCTCGGTAAGTCCGACGTCGGGGAGCACTGTTAGCCAGGAGGGGCCGAACGCGTCTCGAGCAGCACGGACTGGACCCGCAAGCGAGAGGCGCACCGTGTCGGTGTAGTCGAAGAGATCAGTGGCGGCCTGGTCGAGCAGCACCAGGTGTTTGACCGTTGTGAACTCCAGGCGGCCGCCGCTGAAGCGACTGGCGACGCGCAAGGCGTCCTGAGGCGTCCAGCGGAACCGGGACTGCGCAAACATGCGTCGGTGCCAGCGGGTGTCCTCACGCCAGTCCATCACGTTGCGCAGCACCGGGTCTCCCCCAGGCAGGCTGCGAGCGCTCAGAGGGGGCATGACGCCATGATGCATGCCAACAGTGGCTCCCCACCAGTAGCACACGCGCGTGTCGTGTGTGCAGCAGCAGGTGGATACACGGTCACCTGCTGCAAGAATTCTCTCAGAATTATTGCTGCCCGTTGCCAGACAATAAGTTGAAAGCCACCCAGCGTAATGGGCGTAGTAGGCGGACAGCAAACAAGCAGTAGCGTGCGATCTGGTGCACACACTGAACGCATAACGCGCAAATAAACATCACACCTGGCAGCATGCCAAACACCAACAAGCAAACAGCTAGCACAAACAACGTCGCCACATTGGGCACACAAAATAAGCAACACACAGCATGCACGCCATCTGAGGGGGGCTAGTCGGTTGCCAACCTGCAGGCGGTAGACCGCCGACACGCGGACAGTACGTGCCAAGTAAGACCCAAGCAGTGGGAGAGTGATGCACCAACCTGTCAGCTGTCGCTGGCGCGGTGGCGGCTTATTGGCGGCCATGTTGCCGCTGGTGGTGTCACAGATGGGGACAGGCGGCACCTAGATGTCTTTACATGAGGACGATGGAGGAGCGGATGGCGTCACCGGCGAGCGAACACGTAGACCCCAGCGACCGCAGCCGCGTGGTTGCGGTGATCAACGGGAAGGGGGGTGTGCTGAAGACCAGCATCGTGGCCAACGTCGGTGGCCGGCTTGCCGCTGCGGGCTACCGGGTCCTGCTCGTGGATCTGGACATCTCCGGGAACCTGAAGCTCGATCTGGGACTGATCGAGCACGAGTCCGAGGACGCGGGTCGCGGGTTGCTGGGCTCTATCTGGAACGACGAGCCTCTGCCGATCGTGCGTAACATTCGCACGAACCTTGACTTCATCTTCGGCGGCCGGAACCTGGAAATGCTGGGCCTCATGTCGCGACTGCCATCGGCCGCGCAGGAGCTGCCCAGCGGGTCGGTGCCGCACGAGTTCGCGCGGAAGCTGGCCGAGGTCGCCGGCGACTACGACCTGATCTTCCTGGACTGCCCCCCGGGCAACAGCGAGCTCCAAGAGATGGCGCTGGCGGCCACGGGCTGGGTCCTCATACCGACCAAGACCGACCAGGCCAGCTGGGATGGCCTGCTCGCCGTGGGCCCCAGGGTCAAGAACGCCCGGGCCGGCAATCCCGACCTGCGATACCTGGGCGTGGTGATCACCTCCCACAATCCATCGGCGACCCGGATCTTGCGTAGCACCCGCGAAATGCTTGGTGAGATAGGCGAAACCGTGCCCATGTTCGACACCTTCATCCGGCTCTCAGAAACCGCTGCACATGACTGCCGGGCGCGGGGGCAGCTCGCTCACGAGCTGGCTCGCGACGCCACGCAGGCCCGGGCCGGGTACTTCGGTGAGCTGCGGGAACGCAGTCGCAGGGCGGCCTCGGGCCTGGATGTCCTTCCGCTGACCACGCAACTGTCAGGTACGGCCAATTCCCTGGCCGAGGACTACCGCCAGCTCGCTCAGGAGATCTGCGACCGCATCGCGGCTGCCGTGACCGATGGATCCGAGACGGCAGCAGGCCCGGCCGATGGGTCTGAACCGGCACCCTGGGCCCTTGAGAACCAAGGCGGCGGCCAGCAGCCAAGCACCCCAGTTCCTAGTCAGGTGTTCTCAGTCAGTCTGGAGCCCGACTCGAGCCAGAGCGGAGTCATGCGATGAGCCCGGCAAGCGGAAACAGCGACGGGGGAGCCCACCCGGTTCCAGCCAACCGCCTGAAGGGGTTCGAAAGCGCCGACTCCCTGGAGCCGGAGTTCCGCCTGCCGCGCCGCACGCACCGGGCTGCGGAGAACGGCTCCGCCGCCGGGGGAGGGGTGGTCGTGGACCTGACCGATGCCACCTCGCCGGACACGACCGGCCCCCTGCCCGAAGGGCCCGCGCGGCCGAGTACGTCGCCGCCCGACGGCTCTGCCACCAGGTCAAGCTCGCCGCAGCGGCCACGAACCCACAGGGGCCCGGGGCGCCCTCCGAAGGCGGCGCCCGACCCGGGAACAGTTGGTCCCGATCAGCGGATGAAGGCCTCCAACGTGCATGTCCCGGTGGCGTTGATGCCTCAGCTGAAGGATTACTCCGCCAAGCACGGTCTGGCCAACGGCCAGATCATCATCAAGGCCATTGAGGACACCTACGAGCGGCTCGGCGACCTCATCAGTCCCGCGCAGACCGGTGGCAAACTCTTCGCCAGCAGGGTTGCCAGGCCCCAGCGAGCCGACGCTGGGCCGCTCACCCCGTTGAACTACCGGATGACCGAGGGGGACTTCGCAGTACTGGACAGGTTGGTCGACGAACTCGCCGCATCGTCGCGGACCCACCTGATCGCGACCGCCCTGGCGGCGTTCCTGCAGCGCGACGACTCTGCCTGATTGAACCCTTCCAACACCATGGATGGTGGCACCTGACCATGACTCCGCCCGACACCCTCGCCAAGCCCTCCAGCCAGAACGGCAGCCCGCCGTCCGCGCCGGGATCAGCCCAGTCGCCGGTGCCGCCGCCGGCGAAGCTTCGTCGCCGTCCCATCCTCCTGGCGATCTCCGTGCTCTTCGTCGTCATAGGAGCTCTGATCGCGGCCTGGCTGGTCACCACGATCGGGAACACATCTGCTGTGATCGGGATCCGCCAGGATGTGCCCCGCGGCAGCGTCATCCAGCGAGACGACCTGATGGTCGTGGACATCACTCCCGATCCGTCCCTGAAAACAGTTGCTGCCGGGCAGCTCTCCGCCGAGGTGGGCAAGCATGCGACCCAGGACCTGAGCGCCGGCAGCGTACTTACGCCCGCGCAGGTCACGGACCAGACTCTGCCCGCGACCGGAGACTCCCTGGTGGGCGTCAGCCTCAGCCCCGCCCAGCTGCCCTCGCAACCCTTGCAGCCAGGGGACAACGTCCGCCTGGTCGTGACTCCCCGCCAGCAGGACGACCCTCCGGATCAGGCTCCGCGTGCCGTCTCGGCGACGGTCGTCTCCAGCAGCCACATCGGTGACCAGGGGCAGGTGGTGGTCAACGTGACGGTCCCACAGACCTCCGCCGCGCAGCTGGCGGCAGCAGCCGCCACCGGCCGCCTGGCCCTCGTCCTGGACAGCTCCACCTGATGGCCGTCATCACCCTCACGGCCGGATCCGGGGCACCCGGGGTAACCACCACCGTGATGGCCATGGCCCTCATGTGGCCCCGGCCAGTCCTGGTCGTCGAAGCGGACCCGTCCGGCGCCGCCGCCATCTCAGCGGGCTGGTTCCAGGGCCGGCCACCGCACGACCGCGGCCTGCTCAACCTGGCGATGGCACACCGGCAAGGGCAACTCGGAGAAGCCATCCGAGACGTCGTTCTGCCCGTCCACGGTTCCACGGCACAAATCATCGCCGGTACCCGATCGCCGGCGCAGGCCACCTCCGTAGCCCCACTCTGGGAATCCCTCGCCGCCGTCCTGCGGGGGATGGAGGCCATCGGCACCGATGTCCTCGTCGACGCAGGCCGGCTCGGCCTGGTCGGCTCGCCGATGCCGATCCTGCGGGCCTCCGACGCGGTGCTCCTGCTGACCCGGACTTCGTTGCCGGCGATCTCCGGAGCGCGTGGCTGGGCCGCCGCGCTCCGCGAGGACCTCCTCACCCACGGGCAGGACCGCACCCTCGGCCTCCTCATCGTGGGGGAGGGGCGCCCATACACGACCCGCGAGGTCGCTCGTTCCCTCCAGCTCCCAGCCGTGGCACGCCTGGCCTGGGACCCGGACGCGGCCGAAACGTTCTCCAGCGGCAAGAAAGCCGGCTCGGGCGCCGCACGCTCCGCACTGGCGCGCAGCATCCGAGCAGCAATCTCGGCGGTGAGCGGGTTCATCACCAATGACCGGGCACGGCTGCAGCCGGGCAACCTCGTCAGCACGGAGACCTGATCTGATGGCCGACACCCCGGATCCCCGCGAACACCTGGATGACCTCCCCCTATTCGCCAGCGAGGATCACACCGAGGCAGCCCCGTCGGGCGCACCGCGTCACAGCCACCCTGACGGCCCTGAAATCAGGCTTGCCGCCGCCTACCCGGGTCCTCACACGCTGCGCCTTCGTGCCCCAGACCCACATCCGCAGGCCACGCTAGGCCCGGCCCCGTCGGTCGGCCGACTCCAGGCAGCACCAGATACCCCACCAGCCCCGTGGCGTATCCCGGCCGTCGATCCTGGGCCGCCGGCTCCCGCCGGCCCATCACCGACACATGTCCCGGGACTGCGCGGGCTGGACCCCACCCCTGGAGAAGAAACGGCCCTACCCTCCGACAGCGCCTCAGCGCAGCTGCGGAACGGGCTTGACTGGGCCCTGGTCAACGCATTCCGCGCGCAGGCATCGCGTCAACTCACCGAAGCGCTGGCCGGCGAGACACTCAGCAGTGCCCAGCAGCGCGAACTCGGCCGAGCCATCATCCTGGAGCTCCTCGACGCCAGCGCCGAGCAGGAAATGACCGCCGGCCGCCTACTCTGGACCCCCCAACAGCAGCAGCAGATGGCCGAAGCCGTCTTCGACGCCCTCTTCGGACTGGGCCGCCTTCAGCCGCTCGTCGATGATGACCGCGTCGAGAACATCATGATCACCGGCTACGACCGGGTCATCCTGGAGGACAGCGACGGCCAGTTGCGCCAGGGCCCCCCGGTGGCTGAAAGCGACGAGGAGCTCCTGGAATTCTTAGCCTTCCTCGCGTCCCGTTCCGAAGCCAACGCCCGCTCGTTCTCCGAGTCCCAGCCCCGCCTGCACCTACGGCTGGATGGCGGAGCACGACTTGCCGCTACCGCGTGGGTCACTCCACGCCCGGCCGTCGTCATCCGCCGGCACCGCCTGGTCGACGTCACCCTCACCGACCTCGTCGAGCGGGGCACCATGTCTCCTACGGCCGCATCGTTCCTCGCCGCCGCCGTCCGAGCCCGCAAGAGCATCGTCGTGTCCGGTCCCCAGTCCGCCGGCAAGACCACGCTGGTCCGAGCCCTGTGCGCCGAAATCCCACCGTGGGAACGCATCGGCACGTTCGAAACCGAGTACGAGCTGTTCCTGCACGAGATGCCCGGCCGTCACGAGACTGTCATCGCCTACGAGGCCCGGCCCGGCACAGGGGAAGTCGGCCTCGACGGCCGCCAAGCGGGCGAGATCACCCTCGACTCGCTCCTGGTCGACTCCTTCCGGTTCAACCTTGCCCGGCAGATCGTCGGCGAGGTCCGCGGCCGCGAGATCCTCGCCATGATCAAAGCGATGCAGTCCGGATCTGGGTCCATCTCCACCACCCACGCGGGCTCGGCCACTGGCGCGATCCGCAAGCTGATCACCTGCGCCATGGAAGCCGGACCGCACATCACCGAGGCCTACGCCCAGCGCGCAGTCGCCGAGGACATCGACGTCATCGTGCAGCTGCACATGGACACCCACCCGGCCAGCTCGACCAATGGCACCTCACGGGCCACCCCGGTCCGCAACCGCTGGGTCAGCGACATCATCACCGTCCACCCGGGGGAGAACGGACCGGCCCACACCCTCGTCTTCACCACCGACCCCGCTACTCCCGGATACGCACGAGCCCGGACCCTGCCTGACGAGTACCGGCAGCTACAGCAGTACGGCTTCGACGGTGGCGCCTACGCACGAGAGGCGGAAGCCCCATGGCACTAACCTCGCTCGCCGCAGCCGCCGCAGCTGCACTGCTCGCCTCCGGGCTCCTGCTGGCGATTGCAGGCCTCCGCAAGGTTGCACCCAGACCCGCCGCCCCAGCCCGCACAGGCCGCGCTCAGAGCCGCTGGGCGACCGTCTCGGCACGCACCCGGCTCCTCCTACTCGGGGCTGGCCTCCTGGGTGCGCTGGTCGCCGTCGCGACCGGCTGGATCCTCGCCATCCTCATCCTGCCGCTGGCCGCGGTAGGACTGCCCTGGCTGCTGTCCGCTCCGGAGTCCACCACGCGCATCGACCGGCTCCAGGCCATGGAGGAGTGGACGCGCTCACTCGCCGGCATCCTGTCCATCGGCCTCAGCCTCGAAGACGCCCTGACCGTCACCCTCCGGTCAACCCCAGCGCCCATCCACCCCGAAGTCTCGACGCTGGTCGCGCGGCTGCGGGCCCGCTGGCCCACGGATCAAGCCATCCGCGCCTTCGCCGACGACCTGAACGACTCCACCGGCGACCTCATCGCCGCCAACCTCGCCCTCGCCGCTCAACGCCGCGGCACCGGCCTGGCGCAGGTCCTCACCGGCCTCGCGGAATCCGTGGCCGCCGACGTCCGCGCCCGCCGAGCCATCGAGGCCGACCGCGCGAAACCCCGCGCCACCGCACGGTGGATCACGATCATCACCGTCGCCGTGCTCGCCCTGCTCGCGCTCAACGGCGGATACGTGGCCCCGTACAAGACCCCGCTCGGGCAGGTCATCCTCCTCGCCCTGCTCGCAACCTACGCCGCGCTGCTGATCTGGCTGCGATCTATGGCCAAAGGTCAGCCGCTGCCACGATTCATCGGCCAATCCCTTGTGAGCTCTCGATGACGATTACCCAGCTGGCCATCCTCGGCGGCGGCCTCATCGGCTTCGGCCTCTCCCTAGCCGTCTGGCGCTTGGTACCGGCTGCTCCCGACCTCGCTGCAGCCCTGGACAACCTGGCACCCGAACGAGCACTGCCACGCACCGCCGCCACCCTTACACCCACCAACACCCAAGACCGCGTGGGCTTGTGGGTGATGCGGCAACTGCCCGTCCCCAGCTGGTGGCGCACGCCGACCCGTGAGCTGGCCATCCTGCGAATCCCGCCGCACCGCTACTACGGCGAAAAGGCGCTGTACTTCATCCTCGGCCTGGTCTTTCCCGCGGCATTAGCCGCCATCAGCACGCTGTTCGGGATCGCCCTGCCGATCGCCGTCCCCCTGCTGGCGTCTCTCACCTTCGCTGTCGCGCTCAGCTTCCTGCCGGACTACAACGTGCGCTCAGACGCCGCCGCCGGCCGCCAAGAGTTCAACCGAGCCCTTGGCGCCTACATCGACCTGGTCGCCCTCGAACGCGCGGCCGGCAGCGCACCTCGCCAAGCCATGGAGAACGCCGCAGACATCGGCGACTCCTGGGTGTTCAAGCGCATCAGTGAGGAACTCGCCCGCTCCAGGTGGTCCGGGGTCACCCCATGGAACAGCCTCACCGAACTTGCTGACGAGCTGGGACTGCCCGAGCTGGCCGACGTCGCCGACATCATGCGCCTGTCCGGCGAGGAGAGCGCCGCCGTCTACGGCAACCTGCGCGCCCGATCCACGGCCATGCGCGACGCCCTGACCAACACCGAGCTGGCCAAAGCCAACGCCGCCGGAGAACGAATGAGCATTCCGGTTGCTCTTCTGGCACTGGTGTTCCTGGTCATCCTGGCCATGCCAGCCCTACTCCGGGTCGTGCTGGGATGAACGCCCCCACCCTCGCGACCACTCGCGTCACCAACCGCGACGACGGCCACTCAGCGTGGTCAAGCCTCGCTACCTGTGGGTCAGATGTCACAGAATGGGCGCCGCACGACCTGAAGTACTTAGGAAGAGCATCACCAACGGGAGGACCCTCGACATGCTCCGACTCATCGTCACTGCGCATCTCGTGATCGCAAGCCTTCTGACCCGCCTCGCCTCGGCGCGCAAAACGCTGACCCACCAAGACGACCGAGACGAGCGGGGTTCAGTCAGCCTCGAGCAGGTGATCATCGCGCTGGCGCTGTTCCTCGTCGCCACCGCTGTCGTCGCCGGCATCACCGCCGCCGTCAACAGCCGCCTGTCGCGAATCAACTAAGCCGCCGGATCGGCACATGCCACTCACGCGATCCCCAGGCCGCAGCCAACAGACTGACGGCCTGCCCCACGGCGCCCGAGCGGATCGCGGCTCAACATCACTGGAGCTCGTCATCGTCTTCCCCGCCGTCCTGCTGATCCTGTTCGGGATCATCCAGGGCGCCGTCTACTACTACGCCCGATCTGCGGCGCTGGCCGCCGCTCAAGAGGGGTCACGCGCCGCCGGCGCCGAGACCGGGACAGCCTCGATGGGACGCCAGGCCGCCGCCTCCTTCGTCGACAGAGTCGCCGGTCGGCAGCTGCTGCAGGTCCCGCAGGTCTCAGCCTCCCGGACACCGACCACCGTCACCGTCACCGTCACCGGAAAATCGCTCAGCCTGTTCCCGGGCTTCAACGGGTGGACGATCACACAGACCGCCTCCGTACCAGCCGAACGCGTCACCGGGGGAGTGGGGCCATGATCAGCCGCCGCCGCTCCCTCGCCGGCGCCGCTGGCTCGACCAGCCTCGAGTTCGTCGTCATCGTCCCCGGCCTCTTACTGATCATCTCAGCCATCGTCTTCGGCGGCCGGCTCGCCCTCGCACATCAGGCCGCCACTGCCGCCGCCACTGACGCCGCTCGCGCCGCCTCGATATCTCGCAGCCAGAGCAGCGCCGCGTCAATGGCCCGCTCCGCCGCCTCCACCACCCTCGCTCAGGAGGGTCTGCGCTGCCTCAGCACAGCCGTGTCCGTCGATACGAGCGGCTTCGCCCTGCCCGTAGGCACACCGGCAACGGTCTCCGCCACAGTGACCTGCCACGTCAGCCTGGCCGACCTGGCGATCCCCGGCATCCCCGGCAGCAAGACCGTCACCGCCACCGTCAACAGCCCCCTCGACACCTACCGGGCACGCTGATGACCCGCCACCAGCTGCTCCCTGCGGCCCACAGCAGCCGCCACCCCCGGGGCGAAAGTGATCGCGGATCCATCAGCCTGTTCGCCGTCGTGATCGCCGTGGCCCTGCTCGTGGCCATCGGTTTCGTCGTCGACGGCGGCGGAGCGATCGCGGCCCAGCAACGTGCACAGTCCGCTGCGCGGGAGGCGGCCCGAACAGGCGGCCAGCAGCTGAACGCCGCCCCCGCCATCCGAGGTATCGCGGCAACCGTCGACACCGGTCAAGCAGTGCGAGCCGCACAGACCTACCTCAGCGCCGACCAGGTCGCCGGTACCGTCACCTCCCGAGGAGGAACCACCGTGGTCGTCGACACCCGCACCACCTACGACCCCCTCTTCCTCAGCATCATCGGCATCGGCCCGCTCACCGTCACCGGCCACTCCGAAGCCCGCGTCGTCCGCGCCGTCAACGGAGTCGAGCAATGACCCGCGATCCCAGCGGAGCCGGCAGCCGGGCACGAGCGCGTCTCACCGGGCTTGCCGCTCTTCTCGCCCTGACGGCCATCATCGTCGGCGTCCCCATCCTGCTGCTGGCCATCGGCGCCGGCCCCATCCCCAGCCACCTGAGCCTCGCCGGGATCCGCACCACCCTGACCAGCCGCGACGACGGCACCGGCCTCATGCTCGTGCTGCGGATCATCGCGTGGGCAACCTGGGCCTTCCTCACCCTGAGCGTCATCCTCGAGATCAGCGCCCGGGCCCGGGGACTACGTCCACCCCGGCTACCAGGCCTGGCCCTCCCACAGAGCGCTGCACGAGGCCTCGTCGGGGCCGCTGCACTTTTCTTCGTCGCCGCGCCCCTGGCCGCCCAGGCCGCCCCGGCCCAGGCAGCCACCATGAACACCACGGCACCCCCAGCCTCGGCGTCAGCCCCAGCCACAGCCACTATCCCCGCGGCCGCGCCCGCTACCCCGGCCCAGCACGTCACCACCGCCGCCCGCGCAGCGCACGCGTCCACCGACGGCACTCCACGAAAGGAATTGCCTAACACTCGGATTCATACGGTGAAGTCCGGAGAGACGCTGTGGAAGCTGGCCGACCGCTACCTCGGCAACGGTGCCCGCTACCAGGAGATCGCCGACCTGAACTACCACCGTCTCCAGCCGGACGGGGGCCGCCTGACCAGCGATCATTGGCTGCGCCCGGGCTGGGAACTGGCCATCCCCGCGGGAAGCGAAGCGGCATCCGGCGGCGATGGCACAGTCACCGTGCACAACGGGGACACGATGTGGGAGGTCGCTGAAGACCACCTAGGCGACGGAAACCGATACCCCGAGATCTTCAAGGCTTCCCGCGACACGCCCCAGCCGGACGGGTCCCACCTCACCGACCCCGACGAGATCCACGCCGGTCAGGTCCTGCACCTACCGGGACGACACCAAGGCCACCACGCGGCTCGGCACCAGGACGGCGGCCACGACCCGGCTACGGCAGACGATCCGGCAACCCCGACCCAGCCTCCGCCTCCTGACACGGGCACGCCGGCGGCGCC
>CALMAR010000415.1 GCA_937859855.1 uncultured Kineosporia sp. | reverse complement strand
ATTTCGGCCTGCGGCTGGCCGTCGCGATCGTGGTCACGCTCGTGATGCTGTTTCCGCTGTACTGGATGGTGGTCACGGCGTTCTCCACCCGGGGCGACCTCTACGCCCCGGGCCTGCGCCTGTGGCCGCAGCATTTCACCACCTCGAACTTCACCAAGCCGTTCCACTTCTTCCCGGTGAACCGGTGGTTCGTCAACTCGGCGGTCATCACCGTCGCCGTGACGGCGATCACCGTCGTGGTCAACCTGCTGGCCGGCTATGCCTTCGCCAAGTTCAGATTCAAGGGGCGCAATGCGCTGTTCCTGCTGCTGTTGTCGACGATGATGATCCCGGTGCAGGCGATCATGGTTCCGCAGTTCCGGCTGTCCATCGACCTCGGCCTGTACGGGAACATCTGGGCTGTCATCCTGCCCGAGAGCGCGACCGTGTTCGGCATCTTCCTGGCCCGGCAGTTCTTCCTGGCGATCCCGGACGAGCTGGTCGAGGCCGCCCGGGTCGACGGCGCAAGCCAGCTGCGCACGTTCTGGTCGATCGTGCTGCCTCTGTGCAAGCCGCTGGTCGCCGTGCTGGTCCTGCTCACGGCGATGACCGAGTGGAACTCCTTCGCCTGGCCCCTGGTCGCACTGTTCAGCAACGAGCGGCTGTTCACTCTGCCGCTCGGCATGGTGACCGACCTGCAGTCGCAGTACGGGTCGGACTACGGCGCGATCATGGCCTTGAACATCCTGATGATCCTGCCGATGGTCGTGCTCTTCCTCGCCTTCCAGCGCTACTTCGTGTCCGGCCTGTCCCGCAGCGGCATCAAGTGAACCCCGGCGACGCCTTGGCCCTGCTGCGGGAGGCCCAGGACCGGGTGCTGGACCGGGAGGGCATCCCGATGCTGCTGGCCCTGACCGACGAGACCGGCGAGACCGGCGAGACCGACGAGATCGGCGAGACCGGCGATGAGAAGGAGCCTGACGGCGCCAGCGGAACCGAGGGATTGCGGCTGGCCAGCTCGATGGAGGACCTGGGCCAGGCGCTGGCCCCGGCCGGGCGAAACGAGGACATGGGACGGGTGATCACCGTCCTGCAGGCGCTGTCGTACCTCGACTTCGGCCAGCCCAGGAGTGTGCTGTGACCCACCCACCCCAGCACCGTCTGACCTTCGGCGCACACCGGGACGCCGTGCGGGCCGGCCGGTTCCTGCGCGTGGTCAACTACCACAACACGCCGGCGTCCGGCCGGGATGCGCTGCGCAACGAGCTGGCCGGTTACGCGCGGCGCTTCGCCCCGATCGGCTTGCCGGACCTGGACGAGTTCTACGCCACCGGGCGGTGGGCGCTGGACCGGCCCGGGTTCCTGCCGGTGTTCTACGAGGGTTACCGCAACAGTTTCGAGGTGGCCGCTCCGATCTGCGAGGAGCTGGGCATCACCGGCTGGTTCATGGTCTGTACGGGCTTCGTCGAGTGTCCGGTGCCGGAGCAGGAGGCATTCGCCCGGGCGCACTGGATTGGCGTCCTCCCTGAGCACCTCGCACTCGGCGGCCAGCGCCTGGCGATGACCTGGGCCGAGGTGGCCCAGCTGTCCCGGCAGCACGTCGTCGCTCCGCACACCGCGTCCCACCACGGCATCGCGGATGTCATCACCGAGGACGACATGGAGCGCGAGATCGCCGAACCCAAGCGAAAGATGGACGCCGTCACCGGGCAGTCAGCGCCCGCCTTCGCGTGGTTGCTCGGTTCACCCTGGGGAGCCAGCGAGCGGCATGACCGGGCCATCCAGCGGGCCGGCTACCGCTATCACGTCAGCAACACCATGATCCAGCGGATCAACTAGTGGCTCCGGCCACCATGCGGGGGGTTGCGGCTAGACGGTCTGCACGACCAGTAACTCGACCACCCGATCCAGGAAGGCGTCGACCGCGGCCTCACGGTACCCCCGTGAGCCGCGGCGGCTCTTGAACACAGCCAGCCGGACGGCGTCGGGTGGAAGCGGCTGGCCCACACCGAACGATTCCTCGATCCGCTGACACAGATCGTCGACCGCTTCGATGTCGTAGGTCAGTTCCATCCCGTTGCCGCGCGGGAAGCGCTCGCCGCCGTCGCGGCTGAGCTGGGCGCGCAGCGAAGCCTCCTGGTTGCGCAACTGGTCCTGCCAGGCCTGGCTGCCGCTGCGCTCCTCGCCGCGCTGCTTCTCCCGCCGGGCGAAGGCGTCCTCGATCCGATCCAGGGCCGCATCGACGGCGTCCACGTCGTAGCCGCCACGGACCAGGTCGAAGCCCACGGTGCGAACGTGCCAGGAGGTCATGGCCGGCCCACGGCCGCTCTCCTCGTAGGCCGCGCGGGCCCGGGCCAGGAAGGATTCGACCTGCTCGACGTCATAGCCCTTGGAGACCCGGCCCGCCCGCGCAAAGGTGTCGCTCACGTCGCACATTGTGCACGACAACAGGCCCCAAGCAGCAGCGCCGACCCGCGTCAGCGAGTCAACTCTCCGGTAGAGCGGCGAGCTGCCCGCAGGCTCCGTCGATCTCCCGTCCCCGGGTGTCGCGCACGGTGGCCGGAATTCCGGCGGTTCGCAGCCGGTCGGCGAACTCGGCCTCGGCGCCCGGGTCGGACGCGGTCCAGATCGAGCCGGGAGTCGGGTTGAGCGGAATCGGATTGACGTGCACCCAGCCGCGGCCGCGCCGGTTCAGTTCCACCGCCAGCAGGTCCGCCCGCCAGGGCTGGTCGTTGATCTCGCGGATCAGGGCGTACTCGATGCTGACCCGCCGTCCGGTGTGATCGAAGTAGCGGCGGGCGGCGTCCAGCGCCTCGGCCACGGTCCAGCGGGTGTTGATCGGAACCAGGTCGTTGCGCAGCTCGTCATCCGGCGCGTGCAGGCTGAGGGCGAGCGTGACCGGCAATCCTTCGCTCGCCAGCCGGTCGATCGCCGGAACCAGCCCGACCGTCGACATGGTCACCCCGCGGGCGGAGATGCCCAGTCCAGATGGTGCGGGTTCGGTGATCCGGCGGATCGCCGTGATCGCGGCCCGATAGTTGGCCAGCGCTTCGCCCATGCCCATGAACACCACGTTCCCGACCCGGCGAGGGCCGGGCGCCTGCTCTCCCAGCGGCTCGCCGTTGACGGCCGCAGCTGCAGCGGGGTGGCCTGATGCCATCGCCCGGGCGGCCCGCTGCACCTGGTCCACAATCTCGGCGGCGGACAGGTTGCGGGTCAGGCCGCTCTGGCCGGTGGCACAGAACGGGCAGTTCATCCCGCATCCGGCCTGGCTGGAGATGCACACCGTCGCCCGGTCCCGGTAGCGCATCAGCACGCTTTCCACCAGCGCGCCGTCGAACAGCCGCCACAACGTCTTGATCGTGGCGCCGCCGTCGGCCTGCTGCTCCCGGATCGGGGTGAGCAGTTCTGGCAACAGCGCCTCGGTCAGGCGGGCCCGGGACGAGACCGGCAGATCAGTGAACTGAGCGTCCGCACCGGGACCGGTGGCGGCCAGCCGGTCGAAGTAGTGCACCGACAGCTGGCGCCCCCGGAACGGCTTCTCGCCCAGCTCAGCCGCGGCGTCCATCCGCTCGGGCAGGGACAGGTCGGCCAGGTGCTGGGGTGGCTTGGCCCGGCGGGGGGCGTTCAGCAGCAGGCGCCCGGCAGGCAGCGGGATCGGTGCGGCCTGCGGGACGGCCACCGGCAGTTCAGGTGTCATGTCGGATCAGAAGCCAGGTCGGAAGGTCAGATCACAGGGTCAGGTCACGAGGAAGTGCAGGATCAGGAACGCCACTGGCGCCGTAGGGAGCAACGAGTCCAGCCGATCCATGATTCCGCCGTGACCGGGCAGCAGGCTGCCCATGTCCTTGATCCGCAGATCGCGTTTGAGCAGTGACTCGGACAGATCCCCGACCGTGGCGGTGATCGCGGCGGCCGCGCCCAGCGCGAGCCCGGCCCACCAGGGACCATGCAGCAGGAACAGCACGCAGGCGGTACCGCTGATCAGGCAACTGGCCAGCGAACCGGCGAAGCCCTCCCAGGACTTCTTCGGGCTGATGGTGGGGGCCATCGGATGCTTACCCGCCGTCACCCCGGCCACGTAACCGCCGATGTCGCTGGAGACGGTGACCACGATGAAAGTGAGCACTCGCCGCGGACCGTTCTGATCGGCCAGCAACAGCACCGCGAACCCGGCCAGCAGCGGTACATAGGCGGCGGTGAAGATGCCCGCGTTGACGTCACGGCTGGCTCCCGGGATGCCTTCCATGATCCGCCAGAGCAGGACGCCGACGCAGGTGAGCCCGAACGAGATCAGCAGTCCTTCCTGTCCGGCCACATAGGCCGAGACCAGCATGCCGACCGCGCCGACCGCCAGCGGGATCACCGGCACGATGATCTGTTTGGCTGCCATCGCTCCGGCCAGTTCCCACACCGCCAGCACCACCACCAGCGAGGCCAGCGCGACGAAGGCCTCCGGGCGGGTGAAGAGCGAGGCCAGGGCCAGCGCGGCCAGCAGCAGGCCGACCGCGATGGCGGCCGGGAGGTTGCGCCCGGCCCTTCCGTGCAGGGCCTCCTCCAAGGC
>CALMAR010000414.1 GCA_937859855.1 uncultured Kineosporia sp. | reverse complement strand
GGCCCTCAGCCGGTGGCAGCGGGCGGGCCGGCACGGACGGCGCGGGCTCGCCCGGATGGGACCGCCAGGTCCAGAGCCGGCGACCGGCCAGCGCCAGCAGGGGCCATAGTCCCCGCGGAGCGAACCGGACGATGACGAGCAGCAGAACGCCCTCGATGATCACGCTTGCCGTCTGGAAGCTTTCCAATTGCTTGGTCAGCAGGTAGTAGACCGCGACCGCCCCCAGCACCGGGCCGAGCAGAGTGCCGATACCGCCGATGATCGTCATCAGCAGCGCATTGATCGTCCAGCTCAAGCCCAGCATTCCGCCGGGCTCGAAGCTGACTTGTTGCATGGCCAGCACGCCGCCGGTCAGGCCGCTGAGGGCGCCACTGATGAGCAACGCTCCGAGCCGGTGGCGGAAGGCTGAGACTCCCAGACCCACCGCGGCCGGCTCATTGTCCCGGACCGCCTTGAGACGCAGGCCGAAGGTCGAATGCGCCACCAGATACGTGACCACCATGGCGATCCCCGCGGCTGCGCAGGCCAGTTGGAAGATCTCCACCGGACCCGGGACACCGGTGTCCGGCAAGGTCAAACCCGTGGAACCGCCGGCAAACGCTGAGTTGACCGCGAACGCCTGCAGCGCCAGCGCCGCGGCCAGGGTGCCGATCGAGAAGTAGTCTCCGCGCAATCGCAGCAGCGGAAGGGCCAGCACGGCCGCCAGGACCGCGCCGCCGAACCCGGCGACCAGAATGGCCAGCGGGTAGCCGGCGCCGGTGTGCAACTCGAGCAGGGCAGCGGCGTAGGCCCCGGTTCCGACGAACGCGCTGACCCCCAGTGATACCTGGCCGCCGTAACCGGCGAGGATGTTCCAGCTCTGGGCCAGGGCGATGAACGCCAGCAGCGTGGTGGCGATATCGAGCTGATAGGCGGTCAGGGCTGCGGTCGACTGGGAAGCGATCAGGGCCAGTCCGCCGAACAGGACGATGCCGGGCCACAGCCTCCACCGCCCGTCCGGTGTGCGTAATACCTGACTGGCCGCGGTCATGCCAGTGCCCTGCGGGTGAACAGGCCCTGCGGCCGGATTGCGAGCACTGCGAAGAACACCAGGTAGACAGCCAGATCGCGGTAGCCACCGCCGAACTGATAGGCGGCCAACGACTGGATCAGGCCCAGTCCCAGTGCACCGAAGAACGTGCCGAGCACATTGCCGACGCCGCCGATGACCACGACGGCGATGCCGACCAGCAGGTAGGCGGTGCCGGTGGTGGGAGTGAAACTGAACGTTATGCCCAGCAGCACACCGCCGAGCGCGGCCAGCGCCGCTCCGATCGCGAACGTGAGGGCATAGATGCCGCGGACATCGATACCCATCAGACCGGCGGTTGCGGGATCGGCGGCCGCGGCGCGCAGACGGCTACCGGCCCGGGTCCGGGTCAGCGCCAGGTGCGTACTGACACAGAGGACCGCGGCGATGCCGAACGACACCAGGTAACTGGTGCGGATGTGGATCGAGCCAACAGCCAGCCCCGATGTGCTCAGCGAGCTTTTCAGAGACCTGGCATCGGAGGTGAACCCCTGGGTGAAGACTCCCTGAATCAGCAGCGAGAGCCCGAAGGTGGCCACCAGCGCACCCTCGGGTCCCCGCAGCAGCAAATCGGTGAGCAGGAACCGCTGCAAGAGGTAGGCCACGGCTCCGATCAGGACGACGACGACCGGCAGGGCGATCAGCGGGCCGAGGCCGAACTGATCCTGGAGCACGTAAGCCAGGTAGGAGCCGCCCAGAAGCAGTTCTCCGTGGGCCAGATTGACCAGCCTAAGCACACCGAACACCAGCGACAGCCCGAGGGCGATCAGCGCGTACAGGCCTCCGAGCAGCAGACCGTTGACAACTGCGTCACCCATTCGGACCACTCGCTCGACGACCCGGAAGAACCGCGCCGGTGCGGCTCCTGCAGTCGCGCGCCCCCCGAATGACTGCAGTGCTCACTGCAGTCCCTTCCCGGGAAGCTGGAGCTTCACACCGGCGACGGCGGGAACGATCTGCACCGTATTGCCGGCCTGCCACTGGGTCAGCAGATACGGGGTAGCGCAGGTGTGCGTATCGGCGCCGAACTTGATGTGCCCCAGCGGATAATCGGCGTCCGTCTGGCCGATGGCGGTGTTGATCTTGGTCGCATCAGTGCTGGCAGCCTTCTGGATGCCATCGGAGACCACTGCGGCGACCGTGTAGCCGAGGACGGCGATGTTCAGGTCGGGCAGGTTGTCCGGGAACTTCGCGCCCAGCGTCGTGTTCAGCTGCTGGCTGTTGGCCTTTCCGATGGTGGGTGACCAGAATTCGTCGGACAGGCTGCCCTCGGCCACCGGTCCGAGCGCGGCGTCCCAGGCTTTGCTGGCGGCCGCCTTCGCGACGAAGGCAAGGGCGGGCTTGAACCCCAGCGAACTCATCTGCTTCCACAGGGCGATTCCATCCGGTGGCACCATCTGACCGGCCACCAGCTGGACACCCTTCTTCTTGGCATCGCTGATGAAGGAGGAGAAGTCGCTGGTGCCGACCGGGAAGGTGTAGTCGCCCACCACGTCCAGGCCGGCCTGAGCCATCGCCTTCTTGTACAGCGGCCGTTCGGCCACGCCGTCGGGTTCGGTGTCAGTGAAGATGGCCACCTTCTTGCTGGCTGGCGACATGGCCAGGCCCTTGGCGACGATGGTGGCCTGGTCCTCCTCGTCGAAGAACAGGTCCCAGGCGTAATGCCAGCCCGAGGGGTTGCCGCCCTGGAAAGCGTGGACGGGATTGCAGGAGGCGACGAAGGGCACTTTCTGGCGCTCGGCGGCCTGCGCCTCAGGCAGGATGATCGGCGGAGTGCAGGCGCCCAGCAGCGCGGTGGCCTTGTCCTTGAGCGTCAGTTCGCGGATCTGCTGAGTGGCAGTGTTGGGGTCGCTGCGGTTGTCGAGGATCACCAGCTTCACGTGGTGCTTGCTGCCTGCGATGCTCAAGCCGCCGGCCTGATTGATCTCGTCGACTTTCTGCTGGTACCCGGCCTTGAGGTCGCCACCGAACTGGCCCAGGGGTCCGGTCATCGACAGGCTGGAGCCCAGCACTATGTCGCCGCCACCCGCAGCACCACTGTCCTTGCTGCTGCCACCACACCCGGCGAGCAACAGCGGCAGCACGGCGCCGGCCACGCCCATCTTGACCAGGGAGGATCTACTCGACATTGGGTGGTCCTTTCGAGGTTCAGTCAGTGGTGCTGAGGGAGGGACAGCTCGGTGCGGGTGCCGAAGTAGAACTGGTTGAGCGTTTCGGGGTCGGTGAGCGGCTGCGGTGACCCGCTGTAGCTGATCCGGCCGCGGTCCAGAACATAGACGCGATCGGCGACAGACAAGCTACGGTGCACGTTCTGTTCGATCAGGACGACGGCTACGCCGCGGTCCCGGATGGTGACCAGTGCCTCGTAGAGTGCATCCACGGCCACCGGTGCCAGCCCGAGGGAGATCTCGTCGCAGACCAGCAGCCGCGGTTGTGACATCAGCGCGCGGCCGATGGCCAGCATCTGCTGCTGGCCACCCGACAGCGCGCCGGCCCGGCGGCTGGAGTACTCGGCGAGGATGGGAAAGATGTCGTGCACCGCTTCAAGGCGTGACTGAAGCTGACCGCGGGGCTGGCGCAGCGGGCCGGTCAGCAAGAGATTCTCGCGGACGGTCAGGTCGGCGAAGACCTTGCGTCCTTCGGGGCAGTGCGCAATCCCGGAGCGGTTGCGCAGCCACGAGGGCTGGCCGGTGATATCCGAGCCGCCGAACCATATCTGGCCAGCGTCGGGGCGCAGCAGGCCGGACACGGTCCCAGCCAGCGTCGACTTGCCGGCCCCGTTCGCACCCAGGACCGCAACGATCTCGCGCTCGCGCACCTCGACGTTCGCATCGCGCAGGGCGACGATGTCGCCATAGCTGGTGCTGACCGCATCGACCCGCAGCAGCGGTGCGGCGGCGTCCGCCGGCTGCTGATCGGAGGCCTGGGGCGCGGGCCGCTGGGTCGCGCCGGATCCCAGGTAGACCTCGCGCACCTGCGGATCGGCCGAGATCTGGGCCGGAGTGCCCTCGGCGATCAGTTTTCCCCAGTCCACGACCAGCACCCGCTCGACCAGCGAGGCCACCACGCCTTCAACGTGCTCGACGATCACCAGGCTGCGGCCCTGGCTGTGGATGGTCCGGATCAGCTGGATCACCTGCTCCAGGTCGGGACCGTTGAGTCCGGCAGCGACCTCGTCGAGAAGGATGAGCGAGGGGTCGCTGGACAGGGCCCGGGCCAGCTCAAGCCGTTTCAGGTCGAGCAGTCGCAGGTCGGAGGCCGGCGTGCTGCCCTTGGCCGAGAGGTCGCACAGTTCGAGCACTCGATCAACGTGATCGGCCCGGCTTTCATGTTGGGCGCCCCGCGCCATCGACCCGACGGCGACGTTCTCCCGGACCGTCAAGCCCGTGAACGGCCTGGGGATCTGGTGCGCCAGGCCGATGCCGTGGTGGGCGACGGCATGGGCGGGCAGCCGGTTGATCTCCGTGTCGCCGAAACGGATTGTCCCTTCATCGGGCCGGTAGACCCCGGATAGCAGTTTGAGCAGGCTGCTCTTACCCGCTCCGTTAGGTCCGATCACGGCCACGGCCTCGCCCGAGGCGACCTGGAAGCTGACGTCATTGACCGCGGTCACCCCGCCGAAGCGTTTGGTGACGTGCTCCACTCGCAGCAGCCTCGGCGGAGCGGATCGCGATGTATCCGGCCCTGTACGAGCAGACAAGGTCATGCGTGGTGTCCTTTGGGCGGTCTTGCGGGCTGAAGCATCCCTCGTGGCCGTAACCTAACAATCAGCTTGATCCGGTTGTGGCCCCACGCGGTTATTACGCCGAATGGCTGCCGGTCATCAACTCAGCGAGGTCCTCGGGAGCCAGGAACGAGGGCGGGGGCGGGGGGCCCCAGGCGTAGAGGCCGCGGTCGCCTTCCCAGACTCCGGGTTCCCAGAGTTGGTCGTCGATGATGCAGTCGAGGTCGGAGTAGTACTCGCTGAAGTTGCCGGCCGGATCACGCAGGTACCAGAAGTAATTGGAGCCGACGAAGTGCTTGCCCAGTCCCCAGACATGCCGGTTTGGGTCAGCGCGCAGCATGTGGGTGGCGCCGCGGCCCACTTCGTCGACGTCGTCCACCTGCCAGGAGGTGTGGTGCAGATAGCTGACCGGAGCCTGCTGGACAAGCACGTTGTGGTGGTCGGTTGAGCAGCGCAGGAAAGAGGCGAGGAAGGGGACGCGGTCGCTGACCTTGAAGCCGAGGCCTTCGGTGAAGAAGCGGGTACTGGCCTCCTGGTCGGTGGAGCCGATCACGACGTGGCCGAGTTTGCGGGGGTGGACCCGGTTCTCCCGCACCGCTCCAGGGGCGCGGGCGCCGACTCGGTCGCTGCGTCCCGGGCCGTTGGTATCCGGCCAAGGCGTCGGTTCCTGCGCGATCCGTGGCGTGATCTCGACCCGGACGCGAACCTCAGTGCCGGGATCCTGCGCGACGACGGTGTCACCATCGCGGGTCACCGGCAGATCGAGAGCCCGTAGGCTCGCCGCCACCCGCTCAACGTCATCCGGGTCGTCCGCGCCGATACCCAGCTGTACCAGCCGGCGCCGGGGTGTGCGCACCAGCCGGAGCTGCTCGCCACCGTCCCGGGTCGAGAACCGGTGTTCCTCAGCTGGGATCACCCGCTCGCCCGAGTACGCGGATGAGGTCTCCTCTGGGCGGCTCAGCAGGCCGAAATCGGAATAGTACTGGGCCGTTTCATCCACGTTCGGCACCCCGATGGTGATCGACGTGAGCCGGTGCAGCGGCATGGCGGACTCCTGTTCTCAGGCGAAGAAAGCGATGCTGAGCGCCCAGGCCGAATCTTGGAAAAGTGGTGCGGACCCGGCGCAGGCGCGGCGGTGCGACGCTGTCGCCAGCTTCCGCCGGAACGCCTGTCTCAGATGAGCGGCGACTGGCTCGGGGATCAACACCAGCCGCCTGACTGCCTTGGCTTCTGGCAACGGCGTTCCTGCCTTCCGCTGGACAGCCGTGACGGCTGGCCGAAGAGTCATGTGTATTCAGCATGATGATTACCCGGATCGTGGCGTCCGTCACGCGAGGAAGTCAATAGAGTTCGACACATTCATTATGGTCAACTGTCAAAGGTTCGCGGCTTCTCTGACGTCGCGGCACCCCACCAGACGGTGCTCAGACGAAGCGACGTCTCGCCGGTGAGCCAACCTCGGTCCTGGGCGCTGTGCGGATCCGCGGAGCCGCCTCGCTCACCGCCCGATGGAACCAGTACCTTTGCCGGGGTGACGTCGTCGGCAGACCCGTCGCCAGCTGAGCGATATGC
>CALMAR010000413.1:5937-18834 GCA_937859855.1 uncultured Kineosporia sp. | reverse complement strand
GGCGGGGACAGAGCCAGCTGCTGATCGCCGCTCAGTGGGTATGAGTGCAGGGCCAGCGGGCCGGTGGGGCTGGCCGGTTCTCCCGTCCTCGCGCCCGGCAGCCCGGGATAGGAACCGGCGCGGCGGCGCTGGGTGACCGGATCGAGTTCCGTGCTGCTGATCACCGCATCCGGGGCGCTGACCAGCCATCGCTGACGTTCGGCGCTGAAACCGGAATCATCGGCGCTGGATGAATCCGCCGATGGGTCAAGGATCTTGCTGACGAAAGACGCGGTCAGCGCCTGGGCGTAATTGACGTCGGCGCTGCCGCCGTCGTGGCCGCCCGCGGTCCAGGCCACCTGCACCGGCGTTCCGGCCGAGGCGATGGCCCGGGCGTTCGCATCGGCTTCGGACAGCGGGAACAGCGAATCCGCTTCACCCTGGATCAGCAGTGTCGGGGCGGTGATCCGGCTCGCCACCGTGGACGGGCTGGACGCCGTCAGCAGGCGGAGCAATCCGGCGCTGGGCCGGCCGGTGGTCGCGGCGTCGACATAGCCCAGGCAGAGCTGGGGATCCAGCCGGCCACAGGCCTGGGCCAGGGACTGAAGGCCCAGATCCCCGGCCGCTGAGCCCGGTGCCGAAACCGGCGGCGAGGCTGAAACCGGCGGCGAGGCCGTGGCCGATGGTGAGGCCGGGGGGGACGGCCGAACCGGCGTCGTGAAGGCTGGGCGGGGCTGATTCGGGTCTGGGCCCCCGCTCACGGCGGCCGCTTGGGCCAGCAGCGCCGCCCACTGCCGCTTGAACACCCCTGGAGTTCCGATCGGAGTGATCATTGCCGGGCTGGCCGGGCGCCCGGTGCTGGCGAACTGCGGAAACAGGGCCTGAGACAGGTTGTTCCAGGTGATGCTCGGCACGACCGCGTCCACCCGATGGTCGGTACCGGCCAGCAGCAGAGCCAGTGCGCCGCCGTAGGAGGCACCGACCACGGCCACCCGTGGATCCCTGGCCGCATCGAGCCGGACCTCCGGGCGGCGGCCCAGGTAGTTCAGCATCAGCTGGGCGTCCTTGACCTCGTAGGCCGGGGAGTCCAGGTGAGTCTTGCCGCCGGAGCGCCCGAAACCGCGGGCCGAGTAGGCCAGCACGACGAGCCCGCGCCGGGCCAGCATTCTCGCTTGCCCGGCCACACTGGTCTTGCTGCCGCCCCAGCCGTGAGCCAGCAGCACCGCCGGAGCCGGATCAGCGCGTGAGGCGCCATCGGGCAGGTAGAGATCGCCGTCCAGGATCAGCGGGACGCCGTCGGCTTCACGGGTGCCGTTGATCTGGACCAGGTCGATGCGGTAGCCGTTGTTGTCCGACGATCCGCGGGTCGTGATGATCAGCCCAGCGGCAACGGCGATGATCAACACGGCGGCGAGGGCAAGAACCCGCACCCGGACCGATCGCATCCCAGCCAGGCTACCCGGTGCATTCGCTCGATCCGGCAGGCCCGGCGTTCAATGCATTGCGCTGACCTCAGCCGGCCGGGGCCAGGCTCGAGCCGGGGCCGGCGGTCGAGCCCGCACCGGGAGTGGAGGTGGCCGGTGGAGGCGTCGTACTGGCCGGCGACGACGAGCTGCTCGGCTGGGGCGTCGGCTCGGGTGTCCCGGTCGGCTGCGGCGCCTGGGCCGGCGGCTCGGAGCTGCTGAGGCTGGGCGATGGCGTCGAATCGCTCGGACCAGGTGAGGAAGTCACCGCTGGAGCAGCCGGCGATTGCGGCGAACTCCGGCCGAGCTTGGACAGCGACGTGCCCTTTCCGCCGGAGACGGTGTGCCCGGTGATGCCCTCGATTCCGGTGATCACGGCGAGGGCGATGACGAAGCCGATGACGCCGACCAGTGACAGCGCCACCAGTGGACGGCGCCACCACGGCCGTCCAGGCTGAGGGGCATCAGTCAGAGCAGCCCAGGAGCGGGCCGGATCAGCAGCAGCGCCGTGATCGGCCTGGCCCGGCAGCACGAGGGTCTCCGGCGCGCGCGCCGGAATGACCTCGGTCATGGTGTCTGGCTGCGGCAGCTGCATCGGCTTGGTCTCGCTGCCCCGCGGCACCCTCTGGACGACCACCGTCGGAGCCGCCCGCAGCCGGTCACGGGTGCGTCGCAGGCTCTCGGCATACATGGCCCCGGCCACCGTGGAGACCACCGATCCGACCGCGGCCCCGATCAGAGTGCCGGCGACGCCGAAGAAGGAAGCGGCCAGCGCCGACGTGACGGCAGCCAGAGCGCTGGCGCCGATCTGAACCGGGCTGAGCCCCAGGAACCTGGAGCTCTCCGTGCTGTCCGGCAGGTCTGGATCGAAGCCTTCGTATCCGGCGCCCGGGGCGGTCGAGGTGCTGGGCAGATCGTGGTGCTCGTTGGTCATGGTGGAACCGGTCGTGCCTTTCAGAGTCAATGGAGGGCCGGGTCGGGGATGCGATGGGGAACGGGTCCCATCCTTCCAAACCCCCAGCGCTGATCGACCCCTGAAGACCGCCCACGAACTGTGATGTAGATGAAATCTGGGCGGGCCGACGGCACGGATCCCTGGGACGGGACCACTGGGCGGTCGCCGTCGCAGGGCCATCGGCCCGCGCTGACCAATCTGCCGGGTCGCGCTGACACGATCATGAACGCGGGCTGAATGCCCTGCTGAACCGTATCCGATTGATTACTGTGGGTTGTGTGACGGGTGGGCGAGATGGGCCTGATCCCCCGCGGATCCGGCTGCTCGGACCGCTCGAGGTCCGCATCGGCGGGCGACCGGTGCCGCTTGGAGGCCGCCAGCCGCGAGCCCTCTTCGCCCTGCTGGCCCTGCAGCCCGGCGTCGGCCTGCGGATGCCGGAGCTGATTGGCGAACTGTGGGACTCCAGGCCACCGGCCGGCGCGACCAACACGGTGCAGGTGTACGTGTCCCGGCTGCGGCGGGCGCTGGCCGGCGCCGGTCCCGGCTCAGCTGCTGATCCAGGGCCGCCGATCGTGCTGCGCGCCCATCAGAACGGCTATCTCCTGGACGCCGCCCCGGCCGCGACCGACACCGGCTGCTTCGAGCAGCTGGTCTCGGCCGGGCACCAGGCCATCGGCCGCGGCGACCTGGAAGCCGCGAGCCGGCACTGGCGAGCGGCCCTGGCGCTGTGGCGAGGACCGGCACTGCCGGATCTGACCGGGCAAGTGGGTGAGGCTCGGCGCGCTGGGCTGGAGGCTCAGCGGATGCGCACCCTGGCGAACCGGATGGACGTGGACGCCGCTCTCGGCCATCAGGACGCGATCATTCCCGAGCTGCGGCAGCTGGTGCAGGAGCATCCCTTCGACGAGCGACTGACCGGACAGCTGATGCGTGCGCTCTACGTCGCGGGCCAGCAGGCGGAGTCGCTGGCGGTCTACCAGCAGGCGGCGGCCCGGCTGGCGGATGAGCTCGGCGTCGATCCGGGCCCAGAGCTGCGGCAGTTGCACACCGATGTGCTGCGCCAGGAGGCGTCGCTGAGCACCGCACCCCGGCCCGCACGGCTGATCCCAGGAACGCGCATTCCGGCTCAGGGCCGCCCCCGGCCCCGGACCGAGCTGATCGGCCGCCACGACGAGATCGCCGAGGTCATGTCCCTGCTCAGTTCGGGCCAGATCCGGCTGCTGACCGTGGTCGGTCCCGGCGGAGCCGGAAAGACCAGACTGGCTCTGGAAGCAACGGCGGCCCTGGTCCAGGAACTCGGGGCCGGCGTGCCGTTCCTGCAACTGGAGTCGGCGGCCGATCCGGCCGAGCTGCTCCCCCGGCTGAGCCAGGCCCTCAACGCGGCGCCGAGCTGGCCCGGCCAGCCACTGATCGAATTGATCGCAGCTGCGCTGGGCCAGGGCCCTCGCGTGGTAGTGCTGGACAACCTGGAGGCGCTGATCCATGCCGGGGCCGGGCCCGAGCTGGTCCAGCTGCTCGACGCAGCACCCGAGCTGAGCGTGCTCTCGACGTCCCGGGCACCGCTGCGTCTGCGGGGTGAGCGGCTACTGGACCTGCGGCCGCTCTCCCTGCCGGATCCAGCTGGCGACCACGACCCGGCCCATGTGCTCAGCTCCGGCTCGGTACAGCTGTTCCTCGCCCGGGCCCAATCGGTGATGCCCGAGTTCGCCGTGACGTCGCAGAACTGTGCCGCGGTAGCCCAGGTGTGCCGGATGCTGGACGGCCTGCCGCTGGCGATCGAGCTCGCCGCGGCCCGGATCCGGCTGCTGCCACCCGCCCAGATGTTGCGCCGGGTGGGCACCCGGCTCGAGCTGCTCACCGGCGGAGCCACGGATCTGCCCGAACGCCAGCGCAGCATGCGCGCGGTCCTGGAGTCCAGCGTCCAGTTGCTCAGCGAAGGCGAGACCCAGCTGTTCGCAGCACTTTCGGTGTTCAGTGGGGGCTGGACGCTGACCGATGCCGAAGCCGTGCTCGGGCCGGGCCGCGGGGGCACCTATGCGGGCCAGCTCGTCCTGGACGGCCTTGATCGCCTGGTCGATCGCAGCCTGGTGGTGGCCGACGGGTCGGGCCGGTTCTCCATGCTGGGCATGGTCAGGGAATACGCGGCGGAGCTGCTGGCCCAGCAGGATGGCGCGGCGGCCGCGGCGCAGCGGGCGCACGCCTAGCATGTCGCCGGCCGGGCATTGGAACTGCCGCCAGAGGGCGGGCGCCACCCGGACTCCGCATACCGGGGCTGGCCCGGTCAGGAGTCGGCCAACCTCGAGGCCGCCCTGAGTCACGCGGCTCGCCAAGCTGATGGCACCCTGCTGGCCCGGCTGATGACCGGGCTGCTGGACCACTGGTTCTACTCCGGGCGCATCGATCAGGCCGATCGGTGGATCCGGATGACCGACGCGACCCGGCTGGATCCGGCCGCCCGGGCCCATCTGTTGCTCAGCGCCGGCAATCTCGCCCTGGTGTCCGGTGATCTGAGCCGGGCCGGGCCGATGCTGGCCGACGCTCACGCTGCGGCCGTGGCAGCCGACGATCCGGGTCTGACCGCCCGGACGCTGGCGGCCGGATCGGTGGTGGCCCGCCACCAGGGCCGCCCAGGTGACGCGCTTCGCCTGGTCGATCAGGCGCTGGACGCCGCCCAGGCCACCGGAGCCGCCGCGCCGACGATCCGCCTGGGCAACGAACGGGGCGAACTGCTGGACGAGCTCGGGCGGCCCGGACTGGCCGAGCCGCTGTTCGCCGCCTTCCGCAACTGGTCACGTTCTGAGCAGGCCACCAGCAACGAGGCGCTGGCGATCGCCAACCTGGCGCTGCTCGCGACCGAGCGAGAGGATCCGGACCAGGCCCGAAGACTGGTGAGCGAGGCGCTGGACGCGGTGGCTCGCGGTGACTCGGTCCCGCTGCGGGGCGACGTCCTGCACATCGCCGGGCTGGTGCAGCTGCGTCTGAGCGATCCGGCGCGAGCCAGTCAGGCGCTGCGCGCGGCGGCTCCGCTGATGTCAGCCGCAGGCCAGCTACTCACCCTCCCGGACACCGTCGCTCTGCTCGCGGTGGCCTCTCTCGACCTCGGGCACCCGGTCACCGCGGCCCGGCTTTTCGGGGTGAGCGAGAGCTGGCGCACGGCGAGGGGGCTGGCGATCGCTGGACGTCAGGCCCGGGCGGAGATCGCCCGGGCGAAACGCCAGCTGGCTGGCCGCCTCCGCGACCCGGCCAGCCGGGAACGGGAGACCGCGGCTGGAGCCATTGTTCCGTTCGCCGATCTGGCCCGGATCGCCCATGCCGTCGAATGGAACGGAATCTGGATCGCCGACCTGAGAACCCGCCCGGGGCAAGCCTTGCCGTCTCAGGAGCGTCTGAGTGGCAGCCGGTCGCCGAACTCGATCTCCAGTGGGGGCAGCTCCCCCGCTGGGCTGAATCCGTAAACCCTTCCGTAGAAGCTCAGTTCGGCCTCCTGGGCGCGAACGATGTTCTCCGCCCGGCGGAACCCGTGCTGTTCACCGGCGAACAGCAGGAAAACGTGCGGCACGCCCTTGGCGGCCAGCGCCTGGACGATCATGCGCGACTGCTCCGGTGGAACCACGGCGTCCTCATCGCCCTGCAGGACAATCAGCGGCTCGGTGAAACCCTCCATGTGCGACAGCGGCGAACGATCGCGGTACACGTTTTCGGCCTGCGGCCACGGCCCGATCAGGCCATCCAGATAACGGGATTCGAACTTGTGCGTGTCCCGGGCCAGTGCACCCAGGTCAGCGACCCCGAACAGATCGGCCCCGGCCGTGAAGACATCCTTCTCGGCCAGCGCAGCCAGCGTGGTGTAACCGCCGGCACTGCCACCGCGAATGGCCAGCCGGGCACCATCCACGATGCCCTGTTCGACCAGGTAATTCGCTGCAGCGCAGACATCTTCGACGTCCACGATGCCCCAGCGGTCATCCAGCAGGGCCCGATAGGCCCGGCCGTAGCCGGTACTGCCGCCGTAGTCGACGTCCACCACCGCGAAGCCGCGGGTGGTCCAGTACTGGCGGGCGAGCCGGAAGGTGGGCAGTGCGGCGCCGGTCGGGCCACCGTGCACGGTGACCAGCAACGGCGGCAGTTCGCCGTCCGGCGCCTGCGCGTCCTGGTTCACCGGCCGGTAGAGCCAGGCGTGAGCGATCCGGCCGCCGGCGCTGGGGAAGGTGATGTGCCGCGGAACGGAGATGGAACCGGCGGGCAGTGTGTGCGGCTGAGCGGGGCGCAGGATGGCGGCTGGCAGATCCATCTGGCGCAGATCCCATTGCAGCACCACCGGATCGGCGTCCGCCGATGACGCGATGGCGAGCAGCCGGTCGCCATCCACGCGCAGGGCGTCCAGGCCCGCGTAGGGAAGGTCCAGATGGGTCAGTGGATGACCGGTCCCGGAAGGCAGGCCCAGCAGCTGGGCCTGCCCATCGGCCGACCAGGTCATCCACACCGTGCCCGCGTCGTCGATGACGTACTGGCTCTGCCCGAACACCCAGGCCGGCAGGCCGATCTCGGCCTCCACCGGATACACCGGCTGCAGCTCGGCGAAGTCGCCCGGCCGATCCGGAATGGCCACCCGATACACGTTCCACCAGTCGCTGCGGTCACTGACCACGTACAGGACGCCGCCGGGACCCCATTCCGGTTGCAGCAGAGCCTGATCCAGGCCGCCAGCAATCAGCCGGGCCTGATGCAGATGCGGCCGGTCGTGGGTCAGATCCAGATCGGCGATCCACAGCCGGGTCGAGGTCCACGGCATGTCCGGGTGATCCCAGCTCAGCCAGGCGAGCTGCCCCTCGGTACTGAGCCGGGGAGCGGCCACGAAGTCCGAGCTGCCGAACAGCACCACCGGATCAGTCAACTCGCCGTCCGGACCCGGCTGAGCCGGAAACGCGACCAGCTCATTGAAAACCTGCTTGGCGTCTGGCCCCTCGTGCCGTTCCCGGACGCAGACAACGAACCGGCCGTCGGGCGTGACCCGCCCGTCCGCGTAGCGCAGCGCGGACGCGGAGCGCGGCTCAGGCGTGATCGGGACCGGAGCCGCACCCGGCTCGACCCGGTACAGCCGCTGATCGGCCCAGGAGGTGGCGAACACCACGCCGCCATGGACCCACCAGGCGGCGCCACCGTACTCGTGCACCCGGGTCCGGGCGTTCCCATCGGCGGGCAGCACATCGCTGAGAGCGCCGTCCGGCTCGCGCCGGATCAGCTGGATCCGGCCGCCCTGGTCGGGCCGGGTCTGCGACCACCAGGTGATGCCATTGCCGGCCCATACGTCGGTGGGCGCGGACGAGCCGGTGACCAGCGAGGAAGCATCGATCGGCGAGGGCCATGACCCGTACGGCAGAACCTTTCCCATCCCGTCAACCTAGTGGCCAGGCCGCCGGTCCGGCGCCGGGTGAGCGCTGCCGAAACACGGCTGCGGCACACTGGCGCCCATGACTGACCTGGACACCGAGCAGCGGGACGACGTCGACGGGCACCTTCCGGATGTCGGCTCGTTCGCCGGCGGGGTGTCCTCGAATGAGCAGCACGCCGCCCTGCGAGCATCGGTCCGGCAACTCGGCACCCTGCTCGGCGAGGCCTTGACCAGGCACGAAGGCAAGGAACTGCTCGATCTGGTGGAGCAGGTCCGGCAGCTGGCCCGTCAGCCCGGCGACGCCGGCCTGCACGAACTGCTGTCCGGAATCGACCACCCGACCGCCATCGTGCTGGCCCGCGCCTTCACCGCCTACTTCCAGCTGGCCAACATCACCGAGCAGCTGCACCGCTGGGAGGAACTGAGCGCTCAGCCCAGTACCCCGCTCCGCTCCACCGCGGCCAAGCTCGGGGCGGCCATCGACGACGGCACGATCGACCGGGAACAGATCAGCGCGATCCTGGCCCGGGTGGAGTACCGGCCGGTCTTCACCGCGCATCCGACCGAGGCCAGCCGCCGGTCGGTGCTGGACCTGTTGCGCAAGATCGCGGACCTGACCTATGCAGAGGAGGACCCGCGATCGCGTTCGATCGATGCCGAGAAGACCCATCAGCGGCTCGCCGAACTGGTCGACCTGCTCTGGCAGACCGACGAACTGCGGATCGAACGGCCCAAGCCCACGGACGAGGCCCGGACCGCCATCTACTACCTGCAGAACCTGGCCGCCCAGGTGCTGCCGGATCTGCTGGAGGAACTGGATCGCAGCCTGGCCACGATCGGCATCCGGCTGCCATCGGCGGCACGGCCGCTGCGGTTCGGCAGCTGGGCGGGCGGCGACCGGGACGGCAACCCGAACGTCACCCCGCCGGTGACGCTGGACGTGCTCGAACTCCACCACGACTTCGGCCTGCGCGAACTGATCTCCATGGTCGAGGAGCTGGTGCTGGAGCTGTCGTCGTCCACCCGGGTGATAGGCGTCAGCGACGAGCTGGTCGAAAGCCTGGAGCAGGACCGCGCGTCGCTGCCCCGCACCTATTCGGACTTCAACCGGGTCAACTCCGAGGAGCCCTATCGGCTCAAGCTGAGCTTCATCCGGGTCCGGCTGACCAGGACCAGGGAACGGCTGGCCAGCGGCACCCAGCACGAAGCTGGCCGGGATTACCTGGGCATCGCCGAGATGCTGGGCGAGCTGGAGCTGATCCGCTCCTCGCTCAAGGCCAACGATGGCGACCTGATCGCCGACGGCCCGGTGCTGCGGCTGTTGCGCACCGCCTCCGCGATGGGCCTGGGCCTGGCCACTCTCGATGTCCGCGAGCACGCGGGCAAGCACCATGCCGCGCTGGCCGTGCTGTTCGATCGGATCGGCGACCTGGAGGTGCCCTACGCCGATCTGGACCGGCCGGACCGGATCGCGCTGCTGTCGGCCGAGCTGGATCAGCGGCGGCCGCTGATCGGGGCCCTGAGCAGCGAACTGGGTGAACCGGCCGGTCCGGTGCTCGACCTGTTCGCCACCATCCGGATCGCGCTGGATCGGTTCGGGCCGGATGTGATCGAGACCTACATCGTCTCGATGACCAGGGACATTGACGACCTGCTCGCGGTGGTGGTGCTGGCCCGGGAGGCCGGGCTGGTCGATCCCGGCAGCGCGGACACGCCCGCCTGGGCCCGGATCGGCTTCGCGCCGCTGTTCGAGACGGTGGCCGAACTCGAAGCGGCCGGGCCGCTGCTGCAGGCGCTGCTGGAGGATCCGGCCTATCGGCGGGTGCTGGCCGCCCGGGGCGACGTTCAGGAGATCATGCTCGGCTACTCGGACAGTTCGAAGGACGCCGGAATCGCGGCCTCGCAGTGGCAGATCCATCGCGCTCAGCGGGCCTTACGAGATGTGGCCAGCGAGCACGGAGTGATCCTGCGGCTGTTCCACGGCCGGGGCGGATCGGTCGGCCGGGGCGGCGGCCCGACCAGTGAGGCGATCCTGGCCCAGCCCTACGGCAGCCTGGACGGCCCGATCAAGGTCACCGAGCAGGGCGAGGTGATCTCGGACAAGTACACCTTGCCGCAACTGGGCCGGGAGAACCTGGAGCTGGCCCTGGCCGCGGTGCTGGAGGCCTCGGTACTGCACCGGACGTCGCTGCTGCCGCAGGACGTGCTGGACAGCTGGGACGCCGCGATGGACCTGGTGGCCAGCGCCGGCCAGGTCGCCTACCGCGAGCTGGTCTCCGATCCCCAGCTGGTGCCGTTGTTCATCTCAGCCACTCCGGTGGATGAGCTGGCCGACCTGAACATCGGTTCCCGGCCGGCGAAGCGGCCCGGCGGCAGTGGAGGCCTGGAGGATCTGCGGGCGATCCCGTGGGTGTTCGGCTGGACCCAGTCCCGGATCATTCTGCCCGGCTGGTTCGGGGTCGGCAGCGGACTGGCCGCTGCCCGCGAACAGGGCCACGGCGAGAACCTGCAGCAGATGTACCGGTCCTGGAACTTCTTCCGGACCTTCCTGTCCAACGTTCAGATGACGCTGGCCAAGACCGACATGGGGATCGCCGCGCGGTACGTGCAGACCCTGGTGCCGAGCGAGTCGGCCGGGCTGTTCGAGGTGATCCAGGCCGAGCATGCCCGCACCGTGGACGAGGTGCTGCGGGTGACCGGGCAGTCGGACCTGCTGGAAACGGCACCGGTGCTGAGGCGCACGCTGGAACTGCGCGACGCCTACCTGGCCCCGCTGCACGCTCTGCAGGTCTCGTTGCTGGCCCGCTCACGGGCGGCCCGGTCTGAGGATCATGACCCCGACCCGGAGCTGCGCCGGGCCCTGCTGCTCACCATCAACGGCATCGCGGCCGGCCTGCGCAACACCGGCTGACCCGGTTCCTCCCCTTGTTCGCCATGATCGCCAGCTCAGCCCAGGATTGTGCGGTCTTCACCCACAATCGCGGGCTGAACCGCCGATCGTCGCCAGGCAACGTAGTGTTCGGCAGATGAAACGGGTGCGGGTGCTGGTCTCCGGCGAGGTGCAGGGCGTGTTCTTCCGGGACAACTGCGAGCAGATGGCAGGTCGCGAAGGCGTGACCGGCTGGGTGCGCAATCTGCCCGACGGCCGGGTGGAGGCCGTCTTCGAAGGTTCCGAGGACGCCGTTGACCGCCTGGTGGCCTGGGCCAATCATGGACCCGAGCAGGCCGGCGTGACCGACGTCGAGACGCACGTCGAGGCCCCTACTGGCGAGTCAGGTTTCGAGGTCCGATAGCCCGGCCCCCGGCGGCGGCGATAGGAATTGCAGCCGCGCTGACGAGAGGACGTGGCGATGACTCCAATTTTCGGGCACGGCAAGGAGCGGGATCCCCGGCTGCCGCCGGGCCAGTACGACACCGGCTCCAGTTTCCCGGTGCTCACAGCCGAGGTCAGCCCGAGGATCGAACCGCAGGACTGGACGTTCCGCATCGACGGCCTGGTCGCCACCACCACGACCTGGACCTGGGATGAGATCCACCGGTTACCGCCGTCCACCTACCGGGGCGACATCCACTGCGTGACCACCTGGTCGAAGCTGGGCACCTCGTTCAGCGGGGTGTCGGCCGACGACCTGTTCGCGGTCGCTGGCGTGCTGCCCGAGGCCACCCACATCGTGGCCTGGAGCCATACCGGCTACACCACCAACCTGCCGCTCGAGCAGGTGACGGGTGGAAAGGCCTGGCTGGTCTGGGATTTCGAAGGAGATCCATTGCCACCTCAGCACGGCGGGCCGGTCCGGATGCTGGTGCCGCATCTGTATTTCTGGAAGAGCACGAAGTGGATCGGCGGCATCCGCCTGCTCGATCACGACGAGCCCGGTTTCTGGGAGCTCCGGGGCTACAACGATCTCGGTGATCCCTGGCTCGAGCAGCGTTACCAGGGCGACTGAGCGTGCCCGAGGAGCTGCCGCAGCTCCCATCCCTGAGCGGTCTGCCACCGCTGCCCACCATGGGGCCGGTCAACCGCAGGCCGCCGTCGAATGGGCCCCGCCGGGAATGGCAGTCCGCCACCGTACTGGACATCTGGAGCGAGGCGGCCAATGCCAAGACTTTCCGGCTTCAACTGCCACCGGACACTCCTCGGCATGTTCCGGGGCAGCACTACGACGTCCGGCTGACTGCGCCAGACGGTTCGCGGGCTCAGCGTTCCTACAGTGTGGGATCGGCACCCGCCGCCGGTGGGGTGATCGAGCTGTCCGTGGATCGGATCGCGGACGGCGATGTATCGCCGTACCTGCACGACGTGATCAGGCCGGGTGACCAGTTCGAGGTACGCGGCCCGTTCGGCGGCTGGTTCATCTGGCGCGGCGACACTCCAGCCCTGCTGATCGGCGGAGGCTCTGGCGTCGTTCCGCTGATGTCAATGCGGCGTTACTGGCGTGACATCGGCCGTCCGCTGCCGTTGCGGCTGCTGGTGTCCGCTCGCAGCCCGCGAGACCTGTTGTTCGCCAACGATTATGGCGACGAATCGACCGTCATCTACACCCGGGAGGGGCCAGCCGATTCGACCCGATCGCCGTCCCGGCTCCAGGCCGCCGATCTCGCACCATTGGTCACCGCCGCGCGGGCCGATCCGCGAACTGTCGTATATGTGTGCGGCTCAGCGGGTTTCGCTGAGACCGCCTCTCAGCTGGTGGTCACCCTGGGCCTCGATCGCGGGGCAGTCCGGGTTGAGCGTTTCGGCCCGACCTGAATTTGGCACCCGTCTAGGGGTTTCAGCCCGGCGGAGTGAGCCGATAGCCGATCCCTCGCACGGTTTGGATGATCTCGCGATCCGAGGCCACCTGAGCCAGCTTCCGGCGCAGATTGCCGATGTGCACCTCCACCACGTGATGGTCGCTCCAGTGGCCGCCCCAGACCTTCTGCAGCAGCAGGTCCCGGGTCCAAGCTCGGCGGGGGTGGCTCATCATGGTGGCCAGCAGGTCGAATTCGATCTTGGTGAGCGGTAGCTCCTGGTCGTCGTACTGGGCGATCCGGCCCTCGGCGTCTAGGGTGAGCAACCCATATCGGGCCACTCCGTCGTCGGCGTATTGACGTGGATCCGGTATCCG
>CALMAR010000413.1:0-5927 GCA_937859855.1 uncultured Kineosporia sp. | reverse complement strand
CTGCTGGGCCGGTCCGGGTCCGGGCGATGAGGGCCGGGCCGGACCAGAAGCGACGAGGGCGCTGGGGACAACTGTCGCTGCCGCCGCCTCCCGTGGACGACGGAACATCGCCGCCACCCGGGCCTGGACCTCACGGGGACTGAACGGCTTGGTGACATAGTCGTCGGCGCCGGTGGCCAGCCCGACCAGCCGGTCGGTCTCGTCGATGCTGGACGTGATCATGATGACGTAGGCGTCAGTGAGGTCTCGGATCTGGCGGCAGACCTCGACGCCGCCGAGGTCCGGCAGCACCAGATCTAGAGTGATCAGGTCAGGATTGAGCGCACGAACGCTGGCCAGGCCTTCGCTTCCGGTTGCCGCCTCGCTCACGATGAAGCCCGCCATCTCCAGCGCGACCTTGAGCACACGGCGGATGTCGGGGTCATCATCGACAACGACGGCGGTCCTAGCCCCCTCAGCCATGCGCACAGCCTGCCACGAGTGGCTGTTCGTATGCCCCTCATAACCGAGTGTGTGAAGACATTCTCGATCGCGCCGCGCAGTCAGCCCAGCAGCCACGTTCGTTTGGCGCTGGAGTCCCATCGGCGAACCGCCAGGGCGTGACCCAAGAGATCGTGCATGGGGCTGAGTACCGCGAGGGCGGCCCAGAGCTGGTCACCGGGGACGTCGCTGGCCAGCGTGACGTGCGGGGTCCATGATCCGGGCTGGAGATATGACCCGGTGCCGGGCAGCCCGGCCACCAGCTGGGCCACCTCGGCGTGGATATCCAGCAGTGGCACTGTGGGAATCACCGACCGGACCAGGATGAAGTACCCGGGCCGGCGCGCGAAGCAGATCGGTGAACCCAGCCGGACCGGCATGGGCACCCGCCCGGCGACGACGCTGAGCGCATCCTCGACCGGGGCAGGGACGTCGTGAGCGATCGCCAGGGTGATGTGCGGCCGGTTGCTGTCGCCCGTGTGCCTGGCCATGCTGGGTAGATCCGCCTGCTGGAGAGCCTGCCATTCAGCGCGAACGGCCGCCTCGAGCCAGTCATCCAGCAGCAGTTCGATGCTCTGAGTCACCGGCCCCACTCTGGCAGGTCTGCCGTGGTGATTGCTGGCGCCGGTTGACCGGCGGCGTTCGCCAGAATTCGCTCCGCCTCTGGCGGGGCAGCCGCAGACGCTCGGCACCAGTCCGCCTCCTGAGCGCGCAACTGGAACCGGACTGTCTGACAACGGTGGCGAACTCGGCGCCGGACTGATCTAGGCTGTTCGTGGGCGATCCTCGCCCGGGGGCCTCTAGCTCAATCGGCAGAGCTGCGGACTTTTAATCCGTAGGTTCCGGGTTCGAGCCCCGGGGGGCCCACCCCATCTGACCTGCAAGGGAGCACGTTCTAAGATCATCTGAGAATGGGCAGTCAGGACCACAGAATCAGGACTTGGGTGCGGGACAGCACCCGCCGCGAGTCCGCGGAAACAACGTTTCAGCCGCCCGCGGCGGGTTACAGGTACGGCTTGAGCGCCCACCAGTAGGCCGCCACCCACACGGTCGCGCCGGCCGCTGACGCCAGCGCGACCGCGAGCCAGTGCCGGTTCAGTCCCCGCCTATGCCGGCCCATCACGCCATCCCCGGTTACTACGCTCCGTGGATCGGCCAGCCCAGGTCGTCGCCCGCAGCGAACTCCGCCGGGTCCGGTCCGGGGGTGAACTCCTCCGGGCCGGGCTCGATCGCCACAACCGGGTCTGGGTCATGCGCGACGATCGCCGGACTGATGAACGCCTGCGCCACCGCCAGCCCGGCCGCCGACACGGTCGCGACCGCAGCGGCCTTCCAGTCGACGGTCGACGCCACGGTCTGCCCAACGGTGAAGAACGTCACGAGCGTTGAGGCGGCGGCGGGTGCGGCCCGGTCTAGTAGCCGGACGGGCAGCGGGGCACTCGCGTCGGCCTTGATACCGGCGATCGCCTTCAGCACGGTGACGGCGGCAGCGATGCCGAGCACCCACAGCGTGTTCACCGGCTGGAACCCGGCCAGGGATCCGGCCTGCGCGGCGATGAACACCGGGATCAGCGTCTGCACGGCGTTGCGGCCGGCCCGGTCAAGTACTTCACGCCACCACGGCGCGGACAACAGCGGATCATTCATGGGCGGTGCCTTCCTCTGCAACTGACGGGATGGGATGCCCGGCCGCCGGGACGACGCCGGGGAACTCTGGAGGATCGGGCGGCGGGTCGATGTGGATGCCGTGCGCGCCGAGCATCTGGAAGGCGCGCATCTCCCACGCCGAGTGCTCCGCGAACTGCCGCTGATAGCCGCGTTCCCGGTCCTGCAGGTCGCGGATCGTCCGCTCCTGCCGATCAAGCGCGTCGGACACCCGCCGGGTCGCCGCCGCCTGCCGGTCGGCCGCCGCCGAAAGCCGTGTGATCTCCTCACGGAGGAGCTCGTTCTCCGCCCGCGCCCGGTCAAGGTCTTCCCGCATCGACGCCAACTGCGACATGGCGTTGCCGGTGAGCACCTGCATCGTCTCCGCGCGCACCGCTTCGGTGTCAGCGGTGACCTTGTTGGTGTCGGCGGTGACCTTGCTGACCTCCGCAGAGGCCGAGCGGCGGTTCAGGACCGCGTTCACGACGGTCCCGAAGATCCCGCCCATGCCCAGCGTCATCATGAGCTGGACGAGCGGCGACCCGGACGTGACGGCTGCTGCGGTCGGCATTAGCTGGCCGCTCCTCCGGTCGTCTGGCCGGCCAGGCGCCGGAGCCTCGACGCCATCTGCCGGATCGCCTTGAGACAGGCGGCGGCGAAGCACAGGTTCCAGATGGCCACGCCGATCCCCGGCGCGCCGAGCAGCAGGGCTGCGGTGCCATAGACGAGGGCGCCGCTCGCGAGGGCGACGAGCCCGATCCGTTTCAGGTCGTACCCGTTGCGGACCGCACCCCACCAGAACAGGCCGAGCAGGGAGGCGACTCCGCCGAGCGCCATCGTCAGCGCCCATACCCGCACCAGCATCGGCGGCAGCGCCTCCCGCACTGATGTGGGCCGGGCGATCCCGAACAGCGTCGTCCAGCCCAGGATTTCGGCGGCGAACAGCAGGTACACCTCGAACGGGTTCACTTCCTCGACCGGCAGCCAGCGCCGCCAGCGGCGCCAAACGGGGGCGGCCTGTGCGGTCGGGCTCATGGCAGCTTGGCCGACCCGACCGCGAACAGCAGGCACTCAGCCGCGATCATCAGGTACGCGACGGGACCGGTCAGCGCGCCCTTGTCGGACGCGAGCGCTGTCTTGGTGAGGGAGATCATGAAGAACAGGACCCACAGCCCTTGCAGCCACATCCCGGAGACGACGAGAAGCCGCTGCCAGGCGCGGGCGACGCCGACAAGGGCCACAGCGCCAGCGACCGCGACGGTGACACCCCACGTGTAGACACCCCCGGGCACGGCGCGGGCGGACGCGAACCCGGCCGCGGAGAACCGGGCCGGGCCGCCGTAGCAGAGGGCGACGCCGAGCAGGAACAGGCCGATGCTGCGGATGAGGATGAACCCGCGCAGCATCGACTGCCGGTCGATCTCAGCAGGCTTCTGCTCGTCGACCTCACTGAACGGCATCGGCTACGCCGGTTGTTCGCCGGCCGGGTCGGCCGGTTCGGCCGGCTTGGTTTGCACGTCGGCGTAGGCGGCGTGCCCGGCACCCCACTGCAGGAGCTGCCCGAAGGTCGCCGACGGCCGGGGGGTGCCGTTCTTCTGCGGCAGGGCGTCTCCGGCGAAGTCGCCGAGGGGGACGGCGACGTCGACCCAGCCGGCCACGGCGTCAGCGATCGCCTGCTTGATCCACAGCTTGTCTTCGGGTGTGAGCACGTCGTCCTCCTGGACAGGGTGAGATGCGGGTTTCGGTGCAGGCTTGGTGGCCGGTTTCACGACGTGCGCGACGTGCGCGCCGCCGTGGTGGACCGGGTGGGCGCCGGGCAGCGGGGTCGCGTGGGCCGTGTAGTAGGGCATCCCGTACGAGCGGAGCCCCACACGGCCGGCCTCACGGTGCGTGGGCCGCTTCCGGAAGCACACCTCGTAGCCCTCACGGGCGCCGACGTCGTTGCTGTTGCCCTCGATCGTGTACGCCCACCGTCCGTCCTCGCTGACCTTCCAGACGTAGACCTGGTGCGCGACCCTCGGCCGAGGCTTCATGTTCGGGAAGTAGACGAACCCGAACGTCCCCGCCCGGGGCGTCGATGAGAGCCGGCCCGCCCGCTTGTAGGCGACCTCGTTGAGCGCCGCCGACGCCGTGTCAGCTCCCTGCGGCTGAACCAGCCCGGTGGCGTGGCACCCGGCGCAGCAGAACGTCGCGCACCACGGCTCGTGGTCGGCGTGATGCGCGATCGGCGCGTACTTGTTGTGGTTGTTCCGGCCTTCCCTGTACTCGAGTTTGCCCTCGCGCGCGAACCACGCCAGCGCCTGCTTGAACGTCGTCACTCGTCATCCCCGGCGAGCAGGGCGTCAAGGTGGGCTAGTTCCTCCGGGGTGACCGGTTCGCTGGTGTCCTCATCGAGAGGGGTCGGCGCGAGCGAAACGCTGGCCGGGTCGATGTAGTCGGGCACCTCGGCGGGCACGTCATCAGCGCCAGCAGCGGGGTCGCCACCGATCGGTGTGTCCACGATCGCTCTCCAAGAGTCCGTATCGGACCCTCGACCCCGAACCGATTGTGCCAGCCGAACCCGGATCTCGCGGGCGGTTACGTCAGCGCCGGTGGCGGCAGCGGCCCTGCGGGGTGTGACGTGAACGTGGCGCCGTCCCCGTCGTAGGAGTTGATCAGCACGGTCCCGTCCTCGACGACGGCTTGGTAGACGGTCGCGGCGGTGACCCCTTCGTACTGCTCCAGCCACTCGCTCAGCGCTGCCGCAGCCTGCTCGTTGAGCCCATCCAGCACGGACCCGCCGGGCTGGCGCGCCAGCACACCCCATGGCCTCATACCGGCGAATACCTCACCTTCCGGTTGCGTTTCACGATGGCCGCTGACTGTGAGTAGGAGAACGCGTCGAGTGTGAGTTCGGCTGATCCCGCTGCAGTCGAGTACTGCATTTCGGTGATCGGGAACACGGTCGCCCCGTCGCGGGTGGTGTTGAGGATGTCCTTGTAGCCGGCGACGCCGCCGAGGCGGATGTTGTAGCCGGGCTCAATCTCCCACGGGTTGACCCAGATGCCGGTGTACCGGTCGAACACGCGGCCGGTGACGGTGATGGTGCCTGCGTTCTGTGGCATCCCATGGTCGGCGAGGAACCCGGCGCCAGCGGTCGCGGCGGACGCGGCGTCGCCGATGTCCTCGCTGATGTCGAGGTACGCCGTGCGGGTCACGGACGCGTCGGTGAGGATGTCTGAAGGCTGCTGCACGAGAAGCGTTTTCGTGCGGCGGGAGTCCCGCCACCGGACCAGCACCTGGTTGTACAGCTCCCCCGCTGTGCCTGTGGTGTTGAACTGGTCACCCCGGTACAGGCTGGCCTCGTACCGGACGTCGGTGCCCCACGCCCGCCAGGTAAACGAGTATTTACCGGTGCTGTTGCGGGCGCCCGCTTCCCAGCCCATCGCCGGGTTGATGGTCATCAGGTCGTCGAGTACCTGCCAGGCGTCGGCGCCGTCGGTGTACGCGAACTGCGTCACCCCCGGGTCGGACGTGAAATCCAGCGACGCGCCCGCGCCGTCGAACCGGGGGAGGAGCCTCCCCAGCAGGTCCGGCACCACCTGCGACGCCCGGATGATGCCATCCGGGTAGGACGCGGCGGTGATGATGTCGTTCCCGGCTGCGTCTTTCCGGATCATCGACACGTACCAGCGGGAGTAGATCACCCACCTGTCGTTGTCGCTGACCGGCGCCGTGGACCCGATCCGCTCGAAGTGGAACCCGACCTGGTCCACCGGGTGTGTCCAGTCGTCGCCGACCACCCACCCGACCCGGCCCATGTC
>CALMAR010000412.1 GCA_937859855.1 uncultured Kineosporia sp. | reverse complement strand
CTTCCAGCCAGGCCCGATCTTCAGGGCGCATCATGTTAAGGATGGATTTCCAACCCCATTGACAAGTAACATTTGGCGCATAATCATCACTTTTAGCACGCCGATCCACCTGCCAGTAACTGGGAGCGCTTCCAGTTTTACTTCCTCATGGTGCGTCGGTCTGGGGACGGTTCGGCCGACCGTCACCTGTGCCCACACCCGTCCAGAGCGGATCGCGTCCTCTTCTATCGGTCTTCGCGGCACCGCTCGCGAGCACATGGAGCAGCCATGCGAACTTCCCAGCGCACCGTGAACGCGCGGGTCACGTCCGCCCTCCTGGCGGCGGTCACGATCGGCACGTGTTTCCTGGCCAGCCCTGCGCCGGCGGCGGCGGCCGGCACCGGGCCGGTCGACATGACCAATGGCTTCTACGTCGACCCGAACTCCTCCCCGTTGACGTGGGCCAACGCGAATCCCGGCGATGGACGCGCGGCAACCATCAAGTCATCTATCGGGAACACACCGATGGCTCGCTGGTTCACCAGCTCCAGCGGCGACATCGGCACCGCGACCGGCTCCTTCGTCGGGGCGGCGGCAAACAGCGGCCAGCTCCCGATCCTGGTCGCCTACAACATTCCGAACCGCGACATCTGCGGCGGCCAGTCCGGTGGGGGCGCCGGAAGCGATGACGCGTACAACACCTGGATCGCTGCCTTCGCCAGCGGCATCGGCACCCGCCCCGCGATCGTCATCCTCGAACCGGACACGCTCGGCGACGAAAGTTGCATGACCCAGGCCCAGATCGACGAGCGCAACGGCCTCCTGAACAACGCCATCACCCAGTTCATCAACGACGCGCCCAACACCTGGGTATACCTGGATGCCGGCAACCCCGGGTGGCTCTCCGCGGACACCATGGCCGCCCACCTCGACCAGGCCGGCCTCGCCCGAGCGCACGGCTTCTCCCTCAACGTGTCGAACTTCTACACCACCGACCAGAACATCACCTACGGCAACAGCATCAACTCCACACTGAACGGCCTGGGGTACACCCGGCCATTCGTGGTCGACACCAGCCGCAACGGCAACGGTTCCGACGGCACCTGGTGTAACCCTGCCGCCCGCAAGATCGGCACCCCCACCCAATTGGGCGGCGGCGCTGAAATGCTGCTCTGGATCAAGACCGTTGGCGAGTCCGACGGCGACTGCGGCGTCGGCGCCGGCTCCACCGCCGGACAGTTCCTGCCGCAGGTCGCCTACAACCTCGTGTACGGCTACTGACGTCCGCGACACCTGTGATTGACCGCATCCGGGTCGGCACCGGCTCCAGTAAGCGTTATCTCGCAGCCCTCTAGCGGAGACGCTCGTCGCCTCTGGATTCGCACTGCCAGGAGCACGGCTTCTCGCGTCGAGGGAGCCAGGATCCAAATTGCCCAACAGGTCAGGAGCCCTTCCCGTGATCCTCCGGGAGGGGCTCCTTGATTATCCGTCCGGATCCGTCCGTCAAGGAAGGCCCCGAGAGGCGCGTCAGGAAAGGGGTATGACCCACAGGGTCGGGGTGACAGGATTTGAACCTGCGGCCTCGTCGTCCCGAACGACGCGCGCTACCAAGCTGCGCCACACCCCGGTGGAGCCAGGTCAGGATAGCCGAGCGCCCGGCTGACTCCGAATCGGTATTGCCGTGACACCCGGCCATCGAGAATGAGGCGCTACAGGCCGAGCTGGCGGCGGACTTCAGCCGCCACCCGGCCTCCCTCGGCCCGATCGCCGACCAGCGGCTTGACCCGCTTCATCACCGCACCCATAGCGGCCCGGCCCTGTGCGCCCCCCACCGCCGCCTCCTGCACCGCTTCCGCCACGATCCGGGTCAGCTCCTCGTCGTCCAGCTGCTCGGGCAGATAGTGCTGAAGCACCGCCAGTTCGGCGCGCTCACGCTCGGCCAGCTCCGGCCGGTTCGCATTGTCGTAGGCGAGTGCGGCCTCCCGGCGCTTCTTCGCCTCCCGCCCGAGCACACCGATCACCTCGTCGTCGCTCAGTTCACGGGCGACCTGGCCGGCCACTTCGTCGGAGCGCACCGACGTCAGCACCATCCGGATGGTCGCGGACCGGACGCTGTCGCGGGCCCGCATCGCATCGGTCAGGTCCGACTGCAGGCGGTTCTTCAGCTGAGCTTCGGCCATGCTCACATCCTGGCAGCTGTCACGATGGGCGGATGCGCGCCTCCACCCTCCCGCTGCTTGCCGTGGCCGGTGGCGCCGCCGGCCTGGGCTGGTCACTGGCCGAGGCCCGAGCCTTCACCCTGCGCCGCGCCACCCTGCCGGTACTTCCGCCCGGCAGTCGCTCGCTGCGGATCCTGCACCTGAGCGACCTGCATCTGGTGCCCCGGCAGCGCAGCAAGATCGAGTGGGTGCAGCGGCTGGCCGGTCTGCACCCCGACCTGGTGGTCAGCACCGGCGACAATCTCGCCCACCCGGACTCGGTGCCGTACGTACTGGCCGCCCAAGCCGGGCTACTCAGCCGGCCCGGAGTGTTCGTGCTGGGCTCGAACGACTTCTACGGGCCGAAGCCGAAGAGCCCCGTGCGCTACCTCCTCCGCCACGGTGGTCAGCGCCGGATCCATGGTGAGCCGTTGCCTGCCGATGACCTGGTGCGGGGGTTCACCCAGGCCGGCTGGCTCGACCTGAACAACCAGCGCGGCTGGCTCCAGCTCGATGACCTGGCTCTGGAGTTCGTCGGCGTCGGGGATCCGCACATCAGGCGCGACCGCTACGTCCGGGTGGCTGGTCCAGCCGATCCGGCGGCGTCCCTCACCATCGGGGTCACCCATGCGCCGTATCGCCGGACGCTGGACGCCATGACGTCGGACGGCGCGGGCCTGGTGCTGGCCGGCCACACCCACGGGGGCCAGCTGTGCCTGCCGGGCTACGGCGCCCTGGTCACGAACTGCGATCTGGATCGTCGCCGGGCCAAGGGAATCTCGCGCTGGCCCGGAACCGGAGACGGCGATGCGTGGCTGCACGTGTCGGCCGGGCTCGGCACCAGCCCGTACACGCCGGTCAGGTTCGCCTGCCGCCCGGAGGCGAACCTGCTCACCCTGACCGCTCGGCCGGACTGAGAGGCCTGGCTAGCTGAAGAGCACCTCGCTCGTCAGCCGTCAGAACAGGCCGCCCACGATGCCGCCTGCACCGCCACCGCCTCCACCGCCGCGTTCACCGCCGCCGGTGCCGTTGCTGATCGAGATCTCTACTGTGCTGCCGGTCTGGACCTTGCTACCGCCCGCCGGTGAGGTTCCGGCGACTTTTCCGGCCGGGTACTTGGAGTTGACCAGGCCTCCGTCGGTGTTCGCCTCGAAACCGGCGTCCTCCAGCTTGGCGATTGCGGCCTTGATCTCCATCCCAGCGACGTCGGGGACCACGGTGGTCGGAACCCGGGTCAGCGCGCTGTCCGGCCCGGGGAACCGTTGCTTGGGCGTGCCGTTGGTCGCCGTGATCATGATCTTCCTCCAGATCGGGGCCGCGTAGGTGGCACCGAAAACATGACCGGGATGCACGTGACCGTTGATCTTCTTACCGTTCAAGGACTTGGCGCCGGGCTTGTACAAGCCCACCCAGACCGCGGTGGCGAACTTGGGGGTGTAGCCGGCGAACCAGGTTTGCAGCGAGTTGTTCGTCGTCCCGGTCTTGCCGGATGCCTGCCGGCCGCCCGGCAGCGGCCCGACCTGGGCCGCCGTGCCACCGGGCGAGAAAACCCGGCTCAGGCCGTAGGTGACCGTGTTGGCCACCTTCTTGTCCAGAACTTGCTTGCAGGAAGTCGGCGGCACAGCCAGCGGCTTGCCGTCCCGGTCGGTGATCGCCGATATCGCTATCGGCTTGCAGTACAGGCCCTGGGCGGCGAACCCGGCGTAGGCCGCCGCCAGCGTCATCGGGGTGAGATTGAGGACGCCGAGGGTGAGCGAAGGATGGCAGCGCGGAACCGTTGTGACGAGCGCTTTCGACAGGGTGCAGGTGTCGTCCACCGGCCGGGCCAGGTGTACGCCCAGGCTCTCGGCGGTATCGGCGATGTCGCACAGGTTGAGCTGCTTCTCCATCGATACGTAGGCACCGTTGACCGAGGCGTACGTGGCCTGGAAGACGCTGATGTTGCCCTTGCCCTCACCCTCGGAGTTCGAATAGCGGTAGACCTGGCTGCGGTCCACACCGACACAGGAATGGAAGTCGGTGAACGGCGCGGTCCCGGTCTTGGACGACACCTGCGCGTACAGCGACTTGCCCTCCTTCAGCCAGGTGGCCAGCGTGAACGCCTTGAACGTCGAACCGGTGAGAAAGCCGTTCGATCCGCCGTACTTGTAGTCCACGGACCAGTTCTGAGTGGTGTTGCTGACCGACGCCTTACCGTCTGGGTTCCAGATGCGGTTCTCCGCGATCGCCAGCACCCGGCCGGTTCCGGGTTCTACCGTGACCGCCGCCGAGCCGACACCAGGCGAGTTACGAGCCGGCACTACCTCGCTCACGGCGTGGGTGGCGGCGTCCTGAACCTTGGGAGTCAGATTGGTTCTGATGGTCAGGCCCCCGCGCTCCAGGGTATTGATGCGCTCATCCCGGGTCGCGCCCAAGGATGTGAAGTCGTCGCCATCGGTGATCAGACTCTGGATGTAGTCGCAGTAGTAGCCGTACGCCGGCACGGTGTTCGCACAGCCGTTGCGCGTCGGCTGAACCTTCAGGCCCAGGCCCTGCTTGGAATACTTGAGGTAATCGGCCTCGGAGATCACGCCCTGGTTGGTCATCTGCCGTAGCACCACATTGCGGCGCTCGGTTGCTGCCACGGGGTGCAGGATCGGTGACAGCTGGGTCGGGTTCTGGATCATCCCGGCCAGCAGGGCCGACTGCGGGACATTCAGGAACTTGGCCTTGGTGCTGAAGTAGCGCTGAGCGGCCGCCTCGACGCCGTATGTCTGCCCGCCGAACCCGGCGATGTTCAAGTACTTGTCCAGGATCTCGTCCTTGGTCATCTGCTGCTCGAGGCTGACCGCGTACCGGATCTCTTTGACCTTGCGCGCGTTGTTGTCGGCGATCGCCGCGTCCTGCCCGGCCTTGTCACCGGCCACGAACGCGGTCTGGAACAGCACGTTCTTCACGTACTGCTGGGTCAGGGTGGAGGCTCCCTGGACCACACCCTTGCGGAACTTGTTGACCAAAGCGGCCCGCAGCAGGCCCTTGGGGTCGACTCCGCCGTGGTCGTAGAAGCGTTCGTCCTCGATCGAGATCACGGCCTGCTGCATCGTCTTGGAGATCGCGCCCAGGTCGACGTTGATCCGGTTCTGGTCGAAGAACCGGGCGATGAGCCGGCCGTCTGCTGAGAGCACCTTGGTCTGCTGCGGCAGCGGGGGCTGCTTCAGGTCGCTGGGCAGGGAGTTGAAGAAGTCGACCGACTTGCTTGCGGTCACGCCGGTGGCGCCGACGGCGGGCAGGAACAGGCCGGCGGCCAGAACGCCTAACACCATGCTGGTGATCACGAATGCGCCCAGTAGGCCGAGGACGTTCCGGAATCGAGAGGCCGCGCTCATGCGCCGTAGGGTACCGCCTGAGGTCTGGTCGCCCTGACTGCGCAGCCAGCCCAAGCAAGGTCGCGTGACCCGGCCCTCCGCCCGGCCCAGGTGCGGATCAGCTCTGCGGCTCCAGAGCCGCATTACCCGAGCCGCAGCTGAACTCCTGCGCAGCCCGCACCGTCGACGACGTCGAAGCCAGGCCGGTGCCCACGATGGTCCTGGCCCCGTTGACCGCCCGGCGGCCGTTATCGGTGAGGGTGATCAGCGTGCGGGTGACCGTGAAGCGGGAGCCGGTGCTCTTGGCCAGGTAACCGGCGAGGTGACGGGTGCTCCCGATCTGCGGGCAGCCGGCGCCAGTGCCGGTCCCGATGAACCCGTGGTCGAATGTGTACTGCGAACCCTGCGGATTCCTGGTTTCGACGATGGCGCAGTCATGGACGGTGTAGACCGCAGCCGAGCGGCCGGTGTTGAGCAGGATCAGCGGAATGCTGCCCTGGACCAGCCCGGCCGTCGCGCCGGCCGATTCCGGAGCGGCGCTGGTGAACGTGGTTGAGAAGGTAGCCCCGCTGGCCGTGTGGACCCCGAGCTCTCGCTTGGTGCCCTGGTCGGCCAGCCAGATCGTGTCTGCGCGGCCGTCACCGTCGAGATCGGCCGTGGTGGCTTTCCCGGCGTTGCCCGGTACCCCGGCCCCTCCAGCGGGACAGCCGTGCGAACCGGCGGAGGAGCCGGAGCCCCCGGACGAACTGGGGCCATCAGATGGTCCGGCAGAACCACCTGACCCGGACGTCGCCGGGGCGGAGGCGGGTGCCGTGGTGCTTGTGCTCACCCCGGCCGGCCCAGCTGTTCCTGAAGCCGTGACGCTCCCGGAGCCGCTGCACGCGGCCAGCAAGGCCAGGGCCGGCGCCGCCGCGACGACACCAAGGCTGCGAGTGACGGCTCTGATCTTCATGGTTCTGCACTCTCCTCTTTCGGCGCGGAGCATCCAGGCGATGCCCGCCGTTACTTGGTTCGATGCCGGAACCCGCGGAAAAGTTCGGAAAGATTCCTCTGGGATCAGATTCAGCCAGCCGGTCGAGGGGGCCCAAGCCGCGCGCGACGACCTCAGCGGGTCAGCCGGATTCCGCTCAGAATCGTGGTCGTTGTCCGGGAGGCCGCCGGACCCGCGGTGCTCTGGCGGATCTGCACGTAGACACCCTCCAGGTCCGGCGATCCAGCCGGGGCAACAGTGATCTCCGTGATCGAGCGGTCGCTACCGCCGCAACGGTCCCAGACCCGCATCTGGCCGCGCCAGCGCGCGTCGGTGTAAGGACGCTCGCCGCCGTCCTGGCAGCCAGGATGGCTGATCCGGGCGACCGCATCGGCGGCCCGCGAACCGGCCGTGGCGCTGGCCCCGCTGACAACCCCGGCGAAGACGCCGTTGACGTTGGCGCGCAGATCACCCCACTGCGCCAGGTCCGTGCTGGCCAGGAGCGCCGGCTGATGCCCGGAGGGAAGGCCGATCGCCGCCTCGTCCCAGCCACCGGTCACCCGTCCAGCGCTCCAGGCCCGTGGCACCCGCGCCGTAAGGCGACCAGTGGCGTCGGCGACGGTCACGGGCCGGGCGTTCCAGAGCAGGGTTGCCACCGTCGCCGTCGCCAGCAGCAGAACGACCAGCAGGACGAGGAGCACCATCCCGGTACGCCGCCTGCGGGGCACTCCTGGCTCACCAGCCTCGGTCCGGTCCGCCAGGGCATCCAGCCGTTCGGCGAACGACGCAGCGCTGGGCCAGCGGTCCTCCCTGCGTGGGGCCAGGGCCTGGGTCAGCAGGGTCGCCACATCTGCCGGGAGCTCTGGTCGCAGCGACCGGGGCGGGAGGACGCCACCCGGCGGGCCAGGGACCTGGCCCGTGATCACGCGATAGGCCAGGGCGCCCAGGCCGTAGACATCGGCCCGTACGTCCACGTCGGTGTTGGGTCCTGACTGTTCGGGAGCCATGTATCCAGCCGAACCCACCGACATGGTCAGCGCGGAGGCGTAGGCCAGGTTCTTCGCCACGCCTAGGTCGGCCACCAGGAGCCGCTCGGAGCCGTCTGGAGCGGACTTGATCAGGACGTTCGACGGCTTCAGATCGCGGTGCACGATGCCCGCCAGGTGCAGTTCGGCAACTCCCCGGGCCACCTCCGCAGTCAGTCGCAGTGCGTCCGGCAGCGGCAGCGGGCCGTCGCCGAGCCGATCGGCCAGGGTGCCGCGATCGGCGAACTCCATCACGAAGTACGGCCGTCCATCGGGTAGTTCGCCGACATCGAACACCTGCACCACCCGGCCGGACGACGCATGGCGCAACATCCGGGCCTCGGCCAGGAAACGTTCGCGCAGATCCAGCCGGTCAGCCCAGTTCTCGGCCATCACCTTGATCGCGACGTCGGCGTCGAGGGAGGTGTCGTATGCCCGCCACACCACGGCAAATCCGCCGGATCCGAGCCGGTCGCGCAATGTGTACCGGCCGATTGGGTCAAGGACGGACATTGCAGCATCATGCCGGAGGCGGTCGGACGGAGCCGCTCGTGACGCCGGAGGGTGAGGTTGCGGTGCCACTGGGAGCGGAGACTGAAGAACTCGCCGTTCGGGCGGCGGCCGGAGACGTCCCGGCTCTGGAGGACCTGCTGCGCCGGATCCAGCCGGAAGTCCTGGGCTGGAGCGGCCGGATCCTGGCCCACCGCGAGGACGCCGAGGAGGCCGCTCAGGACGCACTCCTGCAGGTTGCGCTCAAGATCTCAACGTTTGAAGGGCGCAGCCGGTTCAGCACCTGGCTGCACGTCGTGGTAGCCAACGCAGCCCGCCAGACCTACCGGGACCTCAAGCGGCGCTCGGGCGAGCAGGCGCTGAGCCCGGCCGAGAGCCAGCGACCCGGCCCGCGAACCACGAGCGTCATCGCCGGGTCCCGGATCGACCTGCTGGAGGCGATCGATCGGATGGAGCACTCCCGGCCGCAGCTGGTGGCCCCGTTCGTCTATCGCGATCTGTGTGACCTGGAGTACGACGAGATCGCCGAGCGCCTTGAATTACCCCTCGGAACGGTCAAGTCCCGGCTGCACGAAGCTCGGCAGCTGGTTCGCCAGTATTTGAGCCTGGGTTCGTAGCGGCCCGGCCCCCTCACCGCTCACTCGAGGTATTCACGGATCGCTTGAGTGCTCTGTCTTCTGTACGCACCGTTGCCAGCGTTGCGGGCCGATCGCGCCGGATCCTTCGACCGATCGGCCTGGCCTCTCCGGCGCTCTGCGTGCGATCAGGATGAGGGGCTGGCGGACGGGCGGCGTCGCAAGCGGCCAAGCACACCGGCTATCGACGAGGCTGGATGTCGATCATGAGTTGAATGTCCCATTCGTGACCGCTAGTGACCGAGGACCTGAGCCCATCCTTAAAGCCAATTCTTTGGAACTTTAAGGGAAATCCCTCCGGGGCGTAACACAACGGTCGCGACGGACGATCTGCTCTTCAGAGACGCCCGGCCCGGGCCGTTTAACCGCCGCATGAGGCAACTGTGCAGGTCGAAGCGGTTATCGGCTGTCTTGACAAAGGCAGGGCTCCGTTACGTGAGCGTAATGGAGCGCGGTTCATGATGTTCTTTCTTCGTTACAAATGGTAATGAAGTGACTGCAGGGAGTTACTCATCGTCACTTCGGCCGATGCTGTTTCATCCATCCGGCCCTTATTGACGTAGCAGGTGCTCACCTAACGTCATCGATGTGGAGTTCAGCTCGGGGACGGCAAAGCCGGACCACGGGGGGTCCAGGGAGGGCCAAGGGATGGGTGTGAAAGTGAACCAGTGGGCAGCACAGGGAGCTTGTCGCGGAGGCGACCCGGACGCACTGTTCGTGCAGGGCGCAGCCCAGAACCGGGCCAAGGTTGTCTGCCTCTCGTGCCCCGTGCGCACCGAGTGCCTGGCTGATGCGCTGGACAGCAAGATCGAGTTCGGCGTCTGGGGTGGCATGACTGAGCGTGAGCGGCGGGCCCTGCTCAAGCGCCGGCCCAACATCCAGTCCTGGCGCCGCCTGCTGGAAACCGCCCGTGCGGAGCAGGTTCGCCTGATCGATCTGCTCGAAACAGACAAGATGGTCAACGCCGGCTGATTGGGCGCCTAGGGCGGCCTCCTGGCCGCCTACTCGCTGAGCGCAGGTTCGCCAGCCAGAGCCTCACCGATGCCGCGCAGTCCCACCAGGTCATGCACGTCCTGAGGGCGAGCCGGTACCCAGATCGCCGGGACCGTGGGGTGGGCGTGCCGGAACCGGCTGGCCAGTTCCTGTTCGCGCTGAAAGCGGCGCATCCGATCGGCGTGAATCAGGAGCAGTCCTTCGGTCAGCGAGTGCTCGTTCTCCTCCTCCAGGTCCTCGGCTGCGGCCATGGCTCGTTCCGCGGACAGCCCCTCGCCGGCCGCGGTGGCTGTACCGGCGAACGAGTGCACCCGGTTGAGCACCAGGCCGGCCAGCGGCATCTCGTCCTGATGAAGGCGTTCGACGAAGTAAGACGCCTCTCGCAGAGCGTCCGGTTCGGGTGCGGCCACCACCACGAACGCGGTGCCCGACGTCTTCAGCAGCTCGTAGGTCGTGTCGGCCCGTTCCCGGAATCCGCCGAACATCGTGTCCAGAGCGGCGACGAATGTCTGTACGTCCCGCAGGATCTGGGCTCCCAGCACTTTGGTCAGTACTCCGGTGGCGCTGCTCACCGCCGTGGACACCACTCGCAGGTAGACCTTGCCCGCGCCCTTGGCTGGTGCGCTGAGAATCCGGATGAACCGGCCGTCGAGGAACGATCCCAGCCGGCGCGGCGCGTCCAGGAAGTCCAGCGCTGAACGGCTGGGCGGGGTGTCCACCACGATCAGATCCCAGCCTGCCTCGCCATCGGCCAGCTGCTGGTCGGCCCGGGTCCGCAGCTGGCCCAGCTTCTCCATCGCCATATATTCCTGCGTTCCGGAGAATGAACTCGAAAGTGCTTGATAGAAAGGGTTGTTCAAAATCTGGGCGGCCTTCTCGGCCGGGGCGTGCGCCTCGATCACCTCGTCGAAGGTGCGCTTCATGTCCAGCATCATCGCGTCGAGGTGACCGCCCTTGGCGTCGTCCACGCCGGACACCGGCCGAGGGGTGTTGTCCAGTTCGGTGAGCCCCATCGATTGGGCCAGCCGCCGGGCTGGATCGATGGTGAGAACAACCACCCGGCGTCCACGCTCGGCCGCCCGCAGGCCGAGAGCTGCTGCGGTGGTGGTCTTACCGACTCCTCCGGAGCCACAGCAGACGATGATCCGGGTACCGGGATCATCGATGATCGCGTCAACGTCCAGGCGTTGATGCCGCAGTTCGTGCCGTTGCGGGTGAGCCCGCTGGCCCGGGTTCCGCCTGCTCACGCTGCTCCCTGATCGCTCAGCCGGGCCGCGAGTTCGTACAGCGCTCCCAGGTCGACCCCGGTGGCCAGCGCGGGCAATTCGTAGATGGGGCGGTCCAAGCCGGCCAGCTGACGGCGTTCCCGCTTCTCCATCCTGACCCGGGCGGCGTGCCCCTGGCCTTCGGCCAGCAAAGCGTCCGCCAGAGCGGCCGGGCTGGTGTCATTGCCGCTGGCGGCCTGTCGCCGTCCCAGCCCGGCCGCATTCAGGCCGGCCAGAACCTCCGCGCGGTCAAGCTTTCCTGCCAAAGCCTGCTTGAGATCGCGGGCCGGCAGCAGCGGTTCGCGAACCATGTTCACCACAATGGCGCCGACCGGCAGCCCGATCGCGGTCAACTCGGCGACGCCGTCGGCCGTCTCCTGGACCGGCATCTCCTCCAGCACCGTGGTGACATGGATCGCGGTGTGGGCGGAGCGCAGCATTCCCATGATCGACCCGGCTTGGTTGCGCACCGGGCCGACCTTGGCCAGCCCAGCCACCTCCTCGTTCACATTGAGGAACCTCGCGATCCGGCCGGTCGGGGGTGCGTCCATCACCACAGCGTCGTACACCAGGCGCTGACCCCCCACCTTGGAGCGGCCCTGAATCGTCTCCTTCCGCCGCACCGCCTCATAGACCTTGCCGGTGAGCAGCACGTCCTGCAGGCCGGGGGCCACGGTGGTGGCGAAGTCGACCGCGCCGATCTTGTCCAGCATCCGGCCCGCCCGGCCCAGGTGGTAGAACATCTCGAGGTAGTCCATCAGGGCGGCCTTGGGGTCCACCGCCAGCGCCCGGACCTCGCCGCCGCCGGGCGCGACGGCCACCTTCAGCTCCTGATACGGCAGCGGCGGGACGTCGAACAGCCGGGCCAGTCCCTGGCGTCCCTCCACTTCCGCCAGCAGCACCCGCCTGCCCTCCCCGGCCAGGGCGAGAGCCAGGGCGGCCGCGACCGTGGTCTTTCCGGTGCCGCCCTTGCCGGTCACAATGTGCAGCCGGACCTGTTGCCAGTCGGCCGGTTTCGTGCGCCGAAACGGCGCCGTCTGGTCAGCAGGAGGCTGTGCTACATCGGGCGCGGCGGCGGGCAGAGACACGGCACCAGCCTAATTGGGCCCAAGAACCCGCGCCTTCCCGGACCACGACCGGCGCCTCGGTAGCCGGGCCTGCGCAGCCGCGCCCGGCAGCCGGACGCCAGCCGGTGCCGGATAAGGTGCCGCGCATGGCGAAATGGGAGTACGCGACTGTCCCGCTGATCGTGCATGCGACCAAACAGATCCTGGACCAGTGGGGTGAGGACGGCTGGGAACTGGTTCAGGTGGTTCCCGGCCCCGACGGCCAGGGGCTGGTGGCCTATCTCAAGCGGACGACCGGCTGAACCCGATGAGCGGACGTATCGAGGGCCGCCTGGATGAACTGGGACTGGCTCTGCCCGGGGTGGCGGCGCCGGTCGCCGCCTATGTGCCCGCTCTGCTGGACGGCCACCGGATCTGGACCTCTGGGCAGCTGCCCTTCGTGAACGGCGCGCTGCCCGTCACCGGCCGGGTGGGGGACGGCCCCGACCTGGTCGCTCCGGCCCGGGCCGCCGAGCTGGCCCGGATCTGCGCGCTGAATGCCCTGGCTGCGGCCGGGTCCGTGCTCGACGATCTGGACCGCATCCAGCGAGTGATCAAGTTGGTCGGCTTCGTCGCCAGCGACTCCGGTTTCACCGGCCAGCCGGCTGTGATCAACGGAGCCAGCGAACTGCTCGGTCAGCTCTTCCCCGATGCTGGCGGCCACGCCCGCAGCGCGGTCGGGGTGGTGTCGCTTCCGCTCGGTGCGCCGGTCGAGGTCGAGGTTGTCTTCGGCACCGCGGACTGACGGCTGCGCGCGCCGATCCTGTGGCGGCTAGAGCCACAGCTGGGTCAGCATCTGCTGGGTGACCATGGTCAGCAGGGTGATCGCGTCGCTCACCAACAACGATGGCAGCTGATCCGGACCGGTCACCAGTAGGTCAGCGCACAGCAGTGTCCCGGCTTCTACCGACAGGGCCTGGCAACTGTGCCGAGTCTCGGCCAGCATTCCCTCGACCGCTTGCTCGCTCAGGCCGTACTTCACAAGACGTTGCAGCACAATGGATATGGCCGGATTCTGGGCGATCCTCTCATGCTCTGTGCCATCGTCACCGGTTCCCGGGCCGGATCGGCGGGGATCGGGCGACAAGGTGGCGGTGAGCAGGAAAAGTGCGCTGCCCAGGCCCAGTTCATCCCCGCGCTGAGCCGCCTCGGTGATCAGTTTCAGCGGCAGGCCAGCCTCGCGAAGCTCTTTGATGTCCCGCAGTCGCTGCAGGTGCACCACCCGATAGCTGGAGACTCGCCCGATCCGGATGGGGGGCGGAAGCAATCCCTTCGTCCGGTAGGCGCGCACGTTGCGTGGAGTCATTCCAGCGGCGTGGGCGAGTTCGTGGATCGTGTATGTGTCGTCGGCCCCGATCGTCATCCCCGTGTCATCCCCGTCTGAGCGGTGGCTGCGCAGCACGCAGTCACCTCGGCCAAGCCGCGGACGCCTCGTCGTCACCGCTGGCCACTGTGTCGCACCGTTGTGCCCCAGTGAGTGCTCCCGTTCACTCCTCGTCCCAGAGCGTCACCCAGACGGGCTAATCCACGCAAGGCCGTAGCATCAGCCGATGACTGGGGGACCGCCGGCGGCCGGCCGCGACTGGACCGGAGGAGAGGTCCGGGACGGCGCCTGGTGCGTCCTGGCCGGAAATCCTGGGCCGATGACCTTGGACGGCACCAACACCTGGCTCGTGCATGCACCTGGTGATGACCAGGCAGTGGTGATCGACCCGGGCCCGGACGACGAGGAACACCTGCGCAACGTGCTCGAGCTGGCTGGCCGGCGCGGTCTGCGGATCACCAGCGCCCTGCTCAGCCATGGCCATCCTGATCACAGCGAAGGAGCGCGGCACCTGGCCGAGTTGGCCGGCTGCGAGCTGCGCGCGGCCGGGCCGGCCTTCAGTACTGGGACGCCGTTGCGCGATGGCGATGTGATCGAAGCGGGTGAGCTGCGGGTCCAGGTGATCGCGACGCCTGGACACAGCAGTGATTCGGTCTGCTTCCTGGTGCCCGCTCTGCGGGTTCTGCTGACCGGTGACACCGTCCTCGGCCGGGGCACCAGCGTGGTCGCACATCCCGACGGCCAGCTCGGGCCGTACCTGACCTCGCTGGCGCGGCTGCGGGAGCTGAGCGAGACGACCGCGGCTGAGCTGATCATGCCCGGCCACGGGCCGGTGATCGATGAGCCACTCCTGGCCATCGATGGGTACCTGAGCCATCGGCGGGCGCGACTGGACCAGGTCCGGGCTGCGGTCGCCGGCGGCGCTCGGAGCGCCCGCGACGTGGTGGAACGGGTGTACCCGGACATCGAGGAGAAGCTGCGGCCCGCGGCCGAACTCAGCGCCGAGGCCCAGCTGGCCTATCTGGCCGAGCAGGAAGGGGAAAGGGAAGGGGGAAGCAGGAGCGGGCGGCTAGCGGGCGGCTAGCGGGCGGCTAGCGGGCGCGGCGGCGCATCCGCTCGACGTCCATCAGCACCACCGCGCGGGCCTCCAGCCGCAGCCAGCCCCGCGAGGCGAAATCGGCCAGCGCCTTGTTCACCGTCTCCCGTGACGCCCCCACCAGCTGGGCCAGCTCCTCCTGAGTGAGATCGTGCGCGACCCGCAGGCCGTCGTCCGTGGGCCGGCCGAATCGTTCGGACAGGTCCAGCAGCGCCTTGGCCACTCGCCCGGGCACATCGGAGAATACCACGTCGGCCAGGTTAACGTTGGTCCGGCCCAACCGGCCGGCCAGGGCCCGCAGCAGCTGGCC
>CALMAR010000411.1 GCA_937859855.1 uncultured Kineosporia sp. | reverse complement strand
GTGCTGGAACGCGGGCCGCTGCCGGGCGGGCGGGCGGCGCAGCGGGTGATCACCGGTCCGGGCGGCGGCACCTACCGGTTCGACCCGGGCCCGAGCGTGCTGACTATGCCCGAGCTGATCGCCGACTGCTTCGACTCACTCGGTGAAGAGATGGGCGAGTGGCTCAACCTGCGCCCGGTCGCACCGATCTACCGGACCCGGTTCGCGGACGGGTCCCGGATCGACGTGCACGCTGACCCGGACGAGATGGCCGAGGAGATCGAACGGGTCTGCGGCTGGCAGGAGGCGGCCGGCTTCCGCGAGTACGTGCGTTTCGTGTCCCGGCTGTATCGGTATGAGATGAAGGACTTCATCGACCGGAACACCGATTCACCGTTCGGCCTGATCACCCCCAACCTGGCCAAGCTGGCCATCATCGGCGGCTTCCGGCGGATGGCTCCCGCGGTGGAGCATTACCTGAAAGATGAGCGGCTGCAGCGGATCTACTCGTTTCAGGCGATGTACGCCGGGCTGTCACCGTACCGGGCGCTGGCTCTGTACGCGGTCATCGCCTACATGGATTCGGTCGCCGGGGTGTACTTCCCGGCCGGCGGCCTGCACGCCGTCCCCGCCGCGATGGCCGCCGCGGCCAGCCAGCACGGGGTGGACTTCCACTTCGGCACCGAAGTGACTTCGGTCGAGCGCCGGGGGGACCGCGCGGTAGCGGTGCTGACCGCAACCGGTGAACGAATCCCCTGCGACGCGGTAGTTCTCACGGCCGACCTGCCGGTCGCCTACCGCGAACTGCTTGGCCGGACGCCGCTGAAGGTGCGACGGCTGCGGTATTCGCCATCCTGCTATCTGCTGCTGGCCGGGTCGCGGGCTGGTTATGAATCCACCGCCCACCACAACATTCACTTCGGCCGGGCCTGGCGCGAGGTGTTCGATGAGCTGGCCGATGGGCGGCCGATGAGTGATCCGTCCTTCCTGGTCAGCCAGCCGACACTGAGCGATCCCAAGCTGGCGCCCCCGAACCGGCAGATCTACTACGTGCTGTTCCCGGCCCCGAACCAGCGATCGGGGCTGGACTGGGATCGGATCGGCCCGGCCTACCACGATCACGTGCTGTCGACGCTGGACAGCAGCGGCTACCCCGGATTCGGGCAGGCCATCGAGGTCGAGGACGTGATCACCCCAGCGGACTGGGAACGGGCCGGGATGGAAGCGGGAACACCGTTCGCGGCCGCGCACTCGTTCACCCAGACCGGCCCGTTTCGCCCGGGAAACCTGACCGGCCAGAACATCGTCTTCGCCGGCTCCGGCACCCGGCCCGGCGTCGGGGTGCCGATGGTGCTGATCTCCGGCCGGCTGGCGGCCGAACGCATCACCGGCCCTGAACCGGGCTACCGTTCCCGCGCCTACCGGTGATCGAGCACCGGCCCGGTTTTCAGCCGCTGCTGTGCGCCCAGATGGGGCAAGATGCCAAGGATGAGCGATCGGATCCTGGACGCGGCCGGCATCACCGACCCCCAGCTGCGCGACGCCTACCAGACCTGCCGGAAGCTGAACGCCGAGCACGGCAAGACCTATTACCTGGCCTCTCTGCTGCTACCGGCCGCCAAACGGCCGCACGTCTGGGCGCTCTACGGCTTCGCCCGCTATGCCGACGAATTCGTCGATTCGCTGGACGATCCTCAGCCGGACCAGCTGGCCGGGTGGGGGAACCGGTTCCTGGATGGGCTGTCCGGCGGCCCGAAACCAGCCGACGCCCCCGCGCTGGCGATGATCAACACGATGCGGCGCTGGGCCATCCCGCGTCACCACGTCGAGGCGTTCCTGGAATCCATGCAGATGGACATCACCGTCACCGGATATCAGGCCTACACCGACCTCGAGCAGTACATGTATGGCTCGGCCTCGGTGATCGGGCTGCAGATGCTGCCCATTCTGGAGCCGATCAGCCCCGAGGCGGGGTCCCGGGCCCGGGCGCTGGGTGAGGCGTTCCAGATGACCAACTTCATCCGGGACGTCGGCGAGGACCTCAGGCGCGGCCGGATCTATCTGCCTGCCGAGGATCTGGACACCTTCGGAGTCACCCGGGAGATCTTGGAACGCCGGATCGTCACACCGATGATCCGCGAGCTGCTGGCGTTCGAGATCGAGCGCACCCGGGCGCTGTACGCGTTCGCCGAACCCGGCATCGAGATGCTGCACCCGACCAGCCGGGACTGCGTGCGAACGGCGTTCATCCTCTACAGCGAGATCCTGGACGCGGTGGAGAAGTCCGGCTACCAGGTGCTCACTCAGCGGGTCGGCGTCCCGCTGAACCGGCGGCTCAAGGTGGCGGTACCGGGGTTGCGGCGGGCTCGCGCCGCGCGCCGGCAGGAGCGCGTCAGCTGATCCTCAGAGGGCCAGCGCCTGGGCACGGCGGCGGATCTCGGTCTTCCGCCCTTCCCGCAGAGCCTGGACCGGAGTGCCCGGGATGCTGTCGTCATCACGGAACAGCCAGCCGACTGCCTCCTCGTCGCTGAACCCGGCGTCGGCCAGCACGGTCAGCGTGCCCTTCAGTTCGGCCAGCGGCGCGCCATCCTTGATCAGGTCCTCGTGCACACACCAGACATTGTTCTGACCGCGCCGGACCGCGATCAGAACCTGGTCCTGCAGCATCCGGCGTACCTTGCCCACCGTGGTGCCGAGCCGATCGGCGACATCCGGCAGGGGCAACCATGGATCATCAGCCACCAGCACAGCGTGCCACGAGAGCACGCACCCTTCACCTCCGGTTCTGTCCTTCACAGGTTGTGTAGCCTCTGTCGTCGTGCTGAGTCGGCGGGCCGCCCGGGCCGGGCCATTCGATGTGGGCGTCCAGTTCGCCGCGCAGCCGGTCGTCCGCCGGTACCGGTGACGATGAGCACCGACGAAGCTCTCGGTCATTCGGCCGGTCGTACACTCGCCGATGTGGACGCGACTCTGCAGGACCCACTGGTCGGCCGGGAGGTCGACGGCCGGTACCTGATCGAGTCGAGGATCGCTCACGGAGGAATGGCCAACGTCTACCTGGCGCTGGATCGGCGGCTGGACCGTGAGGTCGCGTTCAAAGTTCTCTACGAGCATCTCAGCACCGACGACGCCTTCGTCGCCCGGTTCATCCGGGAAGCCCGCGCTGCCGCCCGGCTGACCCACCCGAACGCGGTGCAGGTCTTCGACCAGGGCTCGGATGGGCCGGTGCTGTACCTGGCCATGGAGTACCTGCCCGGCCGGACCCTGCGCGATATCCTGCTGCAGCGCGGTGCGCTCACCCCGCGCGAGACGATCTCGGTGATGGAGCCGGTGCTGGGCGCTCTGGGAGCAGCTCATCGGGCCGGCATCGTGCACCGCGACGTCAAGCCGGAGAACGTCATCCTCACCGACGACGGCCGGATCAAGGTCGCCGACTTCGGCCTGGCCCGGGCCGCCTCGGCGCCGATGACCGGATCGGGTGACCAGCTGATCGGCACGGTCGCCTATCTGGCCCCCGAACTGGTCAGCCGGGGTATCGCCGACGCCCGGGCGGACGTGTACGCGGCCGGCATCCTGTTGTTCGAAATGCTCACGGGCAAGCAGCCTTTCACTGGTGACGACGCGTTGCGAGTGGCCTACCGGCACGTGCACGAGACGGTACCCGCACCGAGCCTGATCTCGGCCGGGGTCACCGACGAGTTCGACGACCTGGTGCTGCGGGCGACCAGCCGGGACCCCGACCGGCGGCCCCCGGCCGCCGACGCCTTCCTGGCCCAGCTGCGCGAGGTCAAGGCCGATCTGCCACCGGAGATCCTGGACATCCGGGCCGCGGAGGCTGACCAGCTGCGCCGGGAAGCGATCACCCGGGTCAATGGCGGCCCCGCCCCGGCGGTCTCCATGCAGGCCACGCAGGCGCTGGAAGGCCCGGCCCGGCGGGCGGCGCACACCGCGCGGGATGCCGC
>CALMAR010000410.1 GCA_937859855.1 uncultured Kineosporia sp. | reverse complement strand
GCCCAGCTCGTGCGGCAGTGGTAGGGAGGCCGCGCTGATCAGAGCAGGCGGCGGTCAGCGGCCCAGCGGGTCAGTTCATGCCGGCTGGAGAGTTGCAGCTTGCGCAGGACGGCGGAGACGTGGGTCTCCACCGTCTTCACCGAGATGAACAGCTCCCGGGCCACTTCCTTGTAGGCGTAGCCGCGGGCGATCAGGCGCATCACCTCGCGCTCGCGGGCCGAGAGCCGATCCAGCTCGTCGTCCACCGCGGCCACCTCACCGGCCCCGGTACCGAACGCGTCCAGGACGAAACCGGCCAGCCGGGGCGAGAAGACGGCGTCCCCCCCGGCCACTCGCAGCACCGCATCGACCAGTTCGGTGCCTCCGATCGATTTGGTCACGTAGCCTCGTGCTCCAGCCCGGATCACCGCGATCACGTCCTCGGCGGCGTCCGAAACACTCAGGGCCAGAAAGCGAACCGTCCGGCCGTCCGCCTCGGCGCAGAGAATCGGTTGTGACTGCTGCAGCACTGACCGGCCGCCTGGCCGGACCGTGCCGCCGGGCAGGTGCACGTCCAGCAGCACCACGTCCGGGCGAGTGCGCAGCACCACGGCCACGGCCTCGTCGACGTCACCGGCCTCTCCGACGATCGACAGCCGCCCGTCCGCCTCGGCGCCCGCCAGTTCGGCCCGCACGCCACTGCGGAAGACCCGGTGATCGTCCACGATCACCACCGTCACCGGCTGGGTTGCACTGGCCCCCGGGGATTCGGCGCTCACGTTTCCTCCTCCGGCTCCGGCAGCCGCAGCCGCACCTCGGTGCCCTCGCCCAGCGCCGACCGGATCCGGGCGTCGCCGCCGTGCCGTCGCATCCGGGCGATGATCGACTCCTTCACACCATGCCGGTCGCCCGGCACCGCTGCAGGCTCGAAGCCCGGCCCTCGGTCCCGGACGAAGGCCTCGACGCCGTCCGGGCCGCACTCGACGTACACCTGAACCGGGCCGTCGGCGTGCCGGGCCGCATTCAGCACGGCCTCCCGCAGCGCGGCCAGCAGGGCCTGGGAGTGCTCATCGACCGGCTTGTCGCCGACGGTGATCACGTCGATGACGGCGGCGTGCACATCCTCCACCTCGGCCACCATGGCTTCCACCTGGGCCGCGATCGTGGCCGGGTCGCCCGCCTGGGCACCGTAGAGCCACCCGCGCAGATCACGTTCCTGGGCCCGGGCCAGCCGGCTGACCTCGTTCTGGTCCTGGCTGCGGTGCTGGATCAGGGCCAGCGTCTGCAGTACCGAGTCGTGCAGGTGAGCGGCGATGTCGGCCCGTTCGGCCTCGCGGGCCCGGGCCGCTCGCTCCTCGCCCAGATCCCGCCAGAGCCGGACCCCCCAGGGCGCCAGCACCAGCCCGACCCCGCCCAGGACGGCGATCGCGGCCAGCAGGGTCTTGCCCAGCAGCACCAGGTCGAAGCCCTGGACCACCAGCAGCAGGACGCCGAGCACGACCAGCATCACCCCGACGCTCAGCCGCAGCAGTGCGGTGGAGGTTCCCAGGCCGGTCCGCTGGAACCAGCGCACCCGGTCGGCATCGTCGAACTGCGCGTAGGCGATCACCGCTCCGGCCGCGACCACCAGCAGCGGCAGCAGCAACCCGGGATTGACCACTTTCCAGTGCTGACGGGCCGCGATCAGCAGGGCTCCGGCGGCCAGCAGGAAGATCCCGGCCACCACATCGGCCCGGACCCGCGAGCGGCGCTTGTCCCGCTCGTGCTGCCGCAGCGCCGCCGGATCCGACGGATCACCCGGATTCCTGGCATCTGGATGACCCGGGCCGTTCGGCAGCAGCGCCCACAGCCAGCAGTACAGGACGGCGCCCGCGCCCCCAGCGAACGTGGCCACCGCGAAGCCGATCCTGACCATCTTGCGCGGAACGCTCAGATGGGCGGCCACACCGCCGGTGACGCCGCCCAGTACCCGGCCTTCGCGCGCGCGTTCCAGCGGCGGGCGCATCGGCTGGCCCTGGGTCAGGCCAGCCTTGCCCGCCGTCGCCCCGGGGTCACCCGGGCGCTGGGCCGAATCGATCATCGGCGTGCTCACAGCGTCATCGTCACACGTTCGGGGCCCGGCCGGCCTCAGGGATCACACCCCAGCCGTCCCGGAGTCGCTGCCGCTCATCGGCGGACCGGGTCAGGGTGGGCTCAGGGCTGTCCCCGATCCCCCGTCGCCGGTTTCAGCGGCACAGTCATCGGCATGAACACTGAACTGCCCCCGGCCGGAGGACCAGACCCGGCTCAGGACCCGGCCAGTCCCACTGGCGCGGGCTCCGGCGTCCCGGTCACGCCGGTCACATCCTCCGGACAGCCGCCCCGCGGTATGCAGGACTTCTTCGGCTGGATGCGCAGCTTCGGCATCTACCGGCCCGACGACGGCCGATGGGCGGCCGGGGTGGCCGCCGGTCTGGCCCGGCGCTGGGGGGTCGACCCGATCCTGGTGCGGGGCATCTTCGTGGCCCTGGCCTTCGCTGGTGGGATCGGCGTCGCGGCCTACGGCATCGGCTGGCTGCTGCTGCCCCAGCAGAACGGCCGGATCCACCTCCAGGAGGCCATTCATGGCCGGTTCAGCGCCGGGTTCGTCGGTGCCGTGCTGCTCTCGCTGTCCCTGTTCGGTAACGCGGCCGGTGACCATGTGTTCGCCGGGCCGCCGAGGGTGCTGGCCCTGCTCTTCCTGATCGGCCTGATCTGGTGGATGCACCGGCACAGCAACCCCTCCTGGCCGCCTGCAGCGGAGCCGGGCGAGCCGGGCGGATCCCGGCCGGTCGGCCCGGGCGCAGATCCCGATTACGGCACGCCGGAACGGACCGATACCGAAACGCATTTCGCGGCAACGGCATACCCGCCCACACCGCAGCCGGTGACGGATCCGCGGGCCGATCCGGCCTCGCGGCGGTGGACGCCACCGGTCTACCCGCCCGACCCGGCCCGGGCCTCCCGGCGGATCACCCGGATCACCCTGGGCCTGGCCCTGCTGGCCGGTGCCGTGATCGGATTCGCTGGCCAGAACGCCAGCTCACCGGCTCACCCGATCGCCTTGATCGCGCTGGCTGCCTCGCTGGGCGTGGTGGCGGCCGGCATCGTCGTCGCCGGGCTGTCCGGCCGCCGTTCCGGTGGCCTGGCCGGGATCGGCATCCTGCTCACCGCCGTCGTGCTGATCGGGAGCACCGTGCACGGCGCTGGAGTCGGCTCGGGCCAGCACAACGCCGCCATCGGGCAGTTCAATTGGCAGCCCGCGTCGCGGGTGCAGGCCGAGCGGCAGTACAACCTCGGGCTGGGCCAAGCTGAACTGCGGCTGACCGATGCCAGGATTCTGCCTGGCGCCACCACCGCCGATCCGGTCCGGGTGACTGTCCGAGTCGGAGCTGGTGAACTGATTCTGACCACCCCGCAGAATGTGCCGACTGAAGTACGGGTGGAGATGGGCGCCGGGCAACTGCTGGACGCCGGGGACACGATCAAGTTCGACCCGGGCCACCGGTCCGGCCAGCACCTGGTGACCAAGGAGGTTGGACCAGCCGGGCTTCCGGTCCTGATCGTGGACGTCAAACAGGGCGCCGGTGAGGTTCAGCTCAAGGCCGCCCCCCAGACCGGTACCAGTGAGGAGCCGAGCCATGTCTGAACAGCAGCCCGAGACAGCCAGCGAAGTTGCCCCGGAAACGTTCACCAGCCAGCCTCCGGCCCGGCCAAGCCTCTCCGACCGGCCGCCCTTCCGAACCCGCACAGTGGTTTTCGGGCTGATTCTGCTCGTGGTCAGCGTTTGCGTGCTGGCCGGCCAGGTGTTCGGAGCGCACGTGAACCCGGCGGCAGTGGCGCTCGGGTTGATGGTGGCCGCCGGACTGCTGCTGATCGCCGGCAGCGGACGCCGCCAGCCTCGCTAGGCCTGGGCACCGGTGAGTCTCCGATAGGCGTTCAGTGCTCGCTCGGCAGTGCCGAACCGGCCCAGATCACGCAGCTCCCGTTGCTTGAGCGCAGTGAAAGTACCCAGTGCGTGGTCCAGTTCGTGGTAGCTCATCCCTAGCAGGACGGCGTGGACGGCGTCGAGCTCGGCCCGGGCCAGCAGCCGATCGGCCAGCCGGTCACCGGGTGGTTCACCCGGCTGCCAGACGGGCCGGTCAGCAGGCTGGCCCGGACCAGGAATCCCCAGCCCGGCCAGCTCGGCCCGAAGCCCCTCCAGCCCCGGTCGCCAGGCGATCGCCCGTCCCAGTCGTTCCAGCACCCACTGGCCGATGGTCAGCTCCGGCTGCCAGGGGGCGGGCGCCTGATAGGCCGCAGGGGCCGGCACCGGGATCTGTTCCAGCTTGAAGAAGTTGACATTGGCTCCCGCGTGCTTCTGCCGGAGCAGATAGTCCACCGGCAGCGCCGACAGCGCGGCCAGCAGCAGCGGCAGCTGGGGCGCGGACAGCAACGGCAGCGAATTACCCACTGCGGCAACTGGTAACGGAGTGGGCAGCAGGGTACGGGGAGCCGACGCGGGCGAGACGTTCCGGTAGCCGGCCAGCCAGCCTCGTCTGGTCAGCTCGCCGAACCGATTGTGCATCAACTCTTCCGGGAACCAGTATCGATGGGCCGCGACGCTGCCCCCGAGCGGATCGAGCAGACCGCAGTGCTTGGCCTCCCACAGCGGGAGCAGGCCCTCCCCGGGCGCGGTGCGGAAATTCACGGCGTCCCGGGTCATGTGCAGCGGCGTGACCAGCCGCAGCGACCAGGCGTCGTCCACGATCTGCCCGGACTCCGGGTCGCGCCGGATCAGAACCGGGACCCGCCGGTGAACCGCGGTCACAATCGCGGCGTCGGCAGGCGAACTGAACAGCGGGGTGGTGCCGGTGTTGGGGTTGAGCAACCGCAGTTGCGAGGCGGGAAGCGACCATTCGGTTCGCGGCGGCTCCTGGACCGGCCCGCTCAGTCCGGCCGCGACCCGGATCACCGGATCGCTGGTCCCCTCAGTCAGCCGGGCAGCACCGTCCCGGCGGGGCCCACCGGTGATCTGCAGGATCGCTACCCCGACCCGGGCACTGACTCCGCTGAAGATCGGTGCCGGTGGGTCGATCAGCTGCATCCGCGTCAGGCGGCCGGCCCGGGCCAGGGTTTCGATCAGCCGCGCGGAGGAGCGGTCGGACGCGACCCCCGACGGCACCAGCACCGCCGCCCGGCCATCAACGGCCAGCAGCCGCCAGCAGGTCTCCACGAAAGGCAGGTAGGCGTTCAGCTCTCCGGCCCCGGTGAGGGGATGCCGCCCGGCCAGCCTGAGACGGCGGGCATCTCCGGCCCGATGCAGGCGTAAACCGTCTGGCGGCAGGCCATTCCAATCCCGGGCCAGCACCTTGAGCCGCTCCCAGGGGGGATTGGCCAGCACGGCGTCGAATCCGCCCCGCCAACCGGTGACCGGTTCGGGGGCCTGGCCCGGCTGGGCCAGTACGTGCGGAAACGCCTGGTCCCAGACCAGCGCTCCGTCCTGCGCCGGAGGGCAGCGCGGCGTACCGCCGAGCAGCGCATCACCGGTCACGATCCGGCCGGCGAGATCGGCGGGCGAACAGGTGAACCCGGCCGCGGTCAGACCGGCGGCCAGCCCGCTGCGGCAGACCTGGACCGCGACCGGATCGGAGTCGGCGCCGTGCAGGGCCCGGGCCACCTGGGCCACCGGAAGACCCAGCTCCAGCAGCCGGGCCAGAGCCGCCTGCAACAGGGCACCCGCCCCGCAGGCCGGATCGACCACCGCCGGAACCCTGGGCCCAGCAGGCAGTTCTGGCAGGGCCTGGATCGCCAGGTGAGCCGCATACCCGGGCGGAGTACTGAACGATCCGCGATGCCGGCGTTCGGCTCGGCCCGCCGGAACCTCCAGCAGCAGAGTGTCGTAGCTGTGGGCGATCGTGGCGATGGCCTCGAGATCGCCCTGCTCCCAAGCAGAATCGATCGCGGCGAGCACGGCGGCGTCCCGCCGGGCAGCGGGGTCTGGATGGGCCCGGGGGTCCGCTCCAGCCGCCGCGAGCATCAGCGCGGCGGCCGAGCGCGGAGCGGGCGGTGGCCTCACCCCAGACGGCCCTCGGTGGTGGCCTGACGCAACAGGGTCAACCCGTGCCGCACCGTGGCCACCGTTGCGACCTGGCTCAGCGCCCGCAGGCTGAACCACGCAGCCGCGTCGCTCGATCCGCCCACGTCCACCACATGCGGCTCGGGCTGATCGGGCACCGATCCGGCGTACAGCAGCCGGATACCGTGGAAATCCTCCAGCCGTCCGTGCGGCGCGCGGCCGGTGAAGTGCCGGCTGGAGATGTCCAGCAGCGGCCCGGGGGTGTAGGGCAGCCCAGCCTCTTCATAGACCTCCCGGGTGAGCGCGGCCACGGGTGCCTCACCGTGGTCGATCCCGCCGCCGGGCAGGGTCCAGAGGTCGTTTCCGGACAGCTTGCTGAGCAGGATCCGGCCGCTACCCAGCGGGTTGCCGCTGATCAGCACGGCGTAGGCGGCGGGCCGCTGAACCCTGATCACGGTGCTGGGCGGCCCGGCGGAATCATCGTCGCCCGGGCCGGCCGGGTCATCGCCCTCGTCCGGGCCGGAGCTGGGCCGGCCGCCCGGAACCACGGCGGCGCGGGAGATGGCGGTGGCCGCGGTCACCGGGTGCGCGCCGGGTCCGGGCCGGGCGGGGGCCTCGTGCAGCCGCGGGTGCGGGCGTTCCGGATCGCGCCCCGAGATCGGGCGTTCGGGCAGGCCGAGCTGCCCGGCCACGAACGGCATCAGCGCCAGGGCGGCCGCATCGGCCAGAGACACGAACTGCGGGCTGTCGCTGGTGCCGTCGGCTTCGGCCCGCAGTACGGCACTCTGCTCGGCGCTGGGCAGATCGACCTCGAAGATCAACCTGATGGTGTGCAGGGAGGCACCGCGAAAGGGCAGGTCGACCACGTCGCCGGAGGCGTCCAGCGGCCGGATCGCCTCGGCCGGGACCCGCAGCCCGGTCTCCTCCAGCAGCTCCCGCCGCACGGCGTCCACCGGGGACTCACCGTGGCGCAGCCCTCCGCCGGGCAGGAACCACTGACCGGCCAGATCGGAACGGGCCGACGCGCGAACCAGCAGCACCCTCCCGGCCGGGTCCCGGATCAACCCGTACGCCGCGGTCCGCTGGACTGGAGTCAGGGACGGCGGCATCCCGGTGACGCTACCGTGCCGGGGACCCCGCAGGCCCGGCGGTGCCGAATCCGCTTTACCGGGGCAGCCAGGCCTCCGCTCCGCGTCCGCCCATGGACGCAGACCACAGGCCATGTCCTAGGCTCCGTGAAATGTCCGGCCGCCAGGTGATCCATCGCCCCTATGCGCTGGCCCTGCGGTTGTATCGCAGGCTGCCTCGCTGGGCCCGGCTGTTCGTCGTCCGCCGGATCGCGCCGCTGCACACCGTGGGTGCGCTGGCGCTGATCGAGCACGAGGGCCGGTTGCTGATGCTGCGGCAGCGCCACCGGCAGGGCTGGACCTTCCCCGGCGGGCTGACCAATCGGGGAGAGACCGCACAGGTCGCGGTCGAACGTGAGGTGACCGAGGAGACCGGGCTCCGGGTGAGGGTCGGCCTGCCGTTCGCCACCGTGGTCGCTCCGGCCTCCCGCCGGGTCGACGTCCTGTACTGGGTTGACGCCGGGGCGGACTGGAAGGATGCGCCGGCGGTGCAGGCGGCCGGAGAGGCGGTCACCGCGCGCTGGATCACCCCGGCCCAGGCGGGCACGGTGGACGAGCCCACCGGGCAGGCGCTGGCCGAGTTCGCCCGGTTCAAGGAGGGCACCGGTCAGCGCGGCCGGCTGCTGAGGACGGTGTAGGTGGCGTCCGGCGGGCTGGCATCGGAGCTGGCCGGGGTCGTGCTGGCGGCCGGTTCCGGTACCCGCTTACGCCCCCTGACCCAGTTGCGGCCCAAGGCGCTCTGCCCGGTGGGCGGGGTGGCGTTGCTCGACCTGGCGCTGGCCCGGCTGACGGTGCTGGCTGGCAGCGGAGCAGGCCGGCTGGCCGCCAACGCCTGTCACCTCGGCGCGCAGATCGTCGATCACGTGCACGACCGGTGCCACGTCCGGCTGGAGCCGCAACCGGGGCTGGGCACCGCCGGGGGGGTGGCCGGGCTGCGCAACTGGATCGACGGCCGGGATGTGCTGCTCACGAACGCGGACAGCTACCTGCCGGGTGGGATCCCGGGCTTCGCCGACGGCTGGGACGGCCAGCGGTCGCGACTGCTGTGCGTCTCCACCACCGGCCCGGCCGACTTCGTGGCCGCCGACGGCACCCCGGTCCGCTATACCGGCACCTGTCTGCTGCCGTGGGCGCAGGTGGCCGGGCTGAGCGAGCAGCCGAGCGGGCTGTACGAGGTGCTCTGGCGGCAGGCTGATCGGCACGGTGAACTGGATCTGCTGATGGCCCCGCCGGAGACGTTCTTCATCGACTGTGGCACGCCCGCCGACTACCTGGCTGCGAATCTGCACGCCAGCAACGGCGAGAGCGTGATCGGGGCCGGCGCCACCGTGCTCGGGCAACTCCAGCGCAGCGTGGTCTGGGACGGCGCCTGGGTCGGACCGGACGAGGTGCTCGCCGACGTGATCCGGGCCGGCGATCGAGAGCAGCCCGTCACGGTGGCCGGCTGAGGCGGTCAGGGCGCGACCCCGGCTCGGTGCAGCAGCACCGGGGCCAGCTTCTGGGCGAAGTCGATCGAGTAGTGGGTGCCGTCATTGCGCACGATGGTGTCTCCGATCACCGCTGGGCAGGAGCCGCCGGGGCAGAGCACGTCGGTCAGCGAGACCAAGGTGGCGTCGTCCGGGCGAGACGCCGTCGCCTGCCGGAGCACGGCATTGAACCCGGCGACGAACCGGAACCTGCCGGCGCCGGGGTTCCAGTTGTGGCCGGCCGGGCGCCCGCGCGCCACCAATGGCGCCAAGGACTGCCCCGGCGGCGGCATCTCCACGAACACCGCATGGCCGCCGAAGGACGCGATCTCGTCGATCAGCCGTTGATAGGCCTCGACCAGCGCGGCCGAGTGTCCGGCCGACCCGGGCAGCAGAGTCTTTCCGTCCCGCAGGATAGCCAGCGTGCTCGGCTGCAGTTCCTCGATGATCACGGTCTTCGGCCGGTACGTCTGCAGGGCGGCCCGGATCTGGCCCGGCGCCTGGGCCGAACACCCCACCGAGGTGAGGTCCGGCTCGGTGTGGCCGTTGGGGATCAGCGGGATCCCGGTGGCTGAGCAGCGCTTCCAGGCGGCCTGGTACCAGGTGGTGCCGTTCTGCTGGGCCCAGCGGTCGAAACCCTTGCCCAGCGCTCGCGCGGTCGAATCGCCCAGGAGCACGAAGGCTGGTGGCCGGGAGACGGGGGAACCCGCGGGCCCCATGCACCCGACCAGGTGGATCGGCGACTCCCCCCGGCAGGAACGATCGCTGGTCACGCTCAGCTGCCGGGCCCAGCCGTCCGGCAGGGCGGTCGCGCTGACCCCGGTGGCGATCACCAGCGCCAGCGCGCTCACGGCGCCGGCCAGCACCCGGAGCCGGCTGCGCAGCCAGCGCCGGTCGCGCTGCATCGGCCGCTCGACCAGCCAGAAC
>CALMAR010000409.1 GCA_937859855.1 uncultured Kineosporia sp. | reverse complement strand
GATCACGGACCACGATGGCGCGATCATCATCGCCGGAGAACCAGCGATCGGGGTTGATCGGCTGATAGGCGGCGTACCCGTCCTCGGCTCCGGACTCGCCGTGGGCCACCACGTACTGGGCGCCGGCCTGCCGGGCCACATGCTCCTGCACTCCCTGCCACCAGTAGCCGGGTCGCCGGATGGCGCCGGGAAAGCTGACCTGCTCGTAGATCTTCGTCATCAGCTCCCAGCTGCTCGCGGACTCGATCATCCGCACCGGCCCGCCGGGCGCGACGGTGGGCCGGAACCGTGCCCCGGAGGTGTTCACGTCGACGCTGGCCGCCTGACTGGCCAACCCATATCCGAAGCGTTCGTAGATCACCGCTTCGGAGGCTCGCAGGCTGGCGACGATCTCCCCGCGCTGCCTGGCCTGCGCGAACTGGTGAGCGATGATCGCGCTGGCCACGCCCTGGCGGCGGTGGGTCGGCAGCACGCCGACGCCGGTGATCGCCGCGTGCGGGACCCGCCGTCCGCCTGGAACGATCAGCCAGCTGCTGTACGAGGCGCCGGTACCGACCAGGCGGTCACCGTCGAAGACGCCAGCGCAGCGGCCGGGCTCGTACAGATCTTTGACCTCGCCGGCCGGTGGTGGTGGCCAGGCCACCAGGGATGCGTAGAAGGTGGCCGCGGCCTGATCCAGCTCGGCGGCGGTCTCGAGGATCCGGATCTCGTGCGCCACGTCACTGAAGCTAGCGGCTGGCGGCCTGCGCCGCCGTTCGCTGCGCCCATCCGCGGACGTCCCCCCGGGCCAGCGCCACCGCGAGCAGGTCGGGAAAGGCGTCGGGGGTGCAGGCGAACACCGGTACTTCGAGCGCGGCCAGGGCCGCCGCGTTCTCCTGGTCGTAGGACGGTGCGCCGCTGTCGGACAGCGACAGCAGCACGACCACCTGCACCCCGGCCCCGGTCATGGCGGCGATCCGCTTCAGCATCTCGTCCCGGACCCCGCCTTCGTAGAGGTCGCTGATCAGGACGAACAGGGTGTCGGCCGGGCGAGTGATCAACCCCTGGCAGTAAGCGATGGCCCGGTTGATATCGGTGCCGCCACCGAGCTGGGTCCCGAACAGCAGGTCGACCGGATCGCTGAGATGTGCGGTCAGATCGGCGACGTCGGTGTCGAACACCACCAGCGACGTGCGCAAGGACCGCATCGAAGCCAGGACGGCACCGAAAACCGACGCATAGACCACGGATTCAGCCATGGAGCCGGACTGGTCGATGGCCAGCACCACGTCCCGGGCCACCACCGGCCGGCGCCGGGCGAACCCGACCAGCTGTTGCGGCACCACGGTTCGATGCTCGGGCAGATAGCGACTGAGGTTGGCCCTGATGGTGGCGTTCCAGTCGATGTCGCGTGGCCGGGGCCGGCGGGTCCTGGCCGCCCGGTTCAGGGCACCGTTCACCGCCGAGTTGGCCCGGTCGGCGATCCGGGCCTCAATCTGCCGAACGACCCGCGAAACAACCTGCCGGGCAGTAACTTTGGTGGTATCCGGCATCACCCGGTTGAGCGAGAGCAGGGTGGTCACCAGGTTCACGTTGGGCTCGACCGCTTCCAGCAGTTCGGGTTCGAGCAGCAACTGGCTGAGCCGAAGCCGTTCCACCGCGTCCTTCTGCATCACCTGGACGACGCTGGCCGGGAAGTAGGCCCGGATGTCGCCCAGCCAGCGAGCCACTCGCGGAGCGGATCCGCCCAGACCACCGCTGCGGTTCCGGCTCGGGCCGGAACTCACGGTGCCATCACCATGTCCAACGTTGTCGCCGTCGTAGAGAGCGGCCAGTGCGGCGTCCATGGCTGACTCGGTCGCTGACAGGGCGGTATCACCCGCGGCCGGGCCCAGCAGCAGGCGCCAGCGCTTCAGCCGCTCCTCCTCCGGGACGCTCATCGCTCGCCCTCTGCGCCCGGCCCGGAGCCGGTCAGGATCCGCATCACCGTGGCCAGGGCAGGAAGTGCCTGGGCCGGATCGAATTCCGCTCGGTCGGGGCGATCTGGCGGGGGCCGGCCCGGTCCCTGCCGGGTGGCTTCGCCCAGCATCCGCCGCTCGGGCTCGGTGAAGCTGCCGAAGGTGCGGCGGAGCAGGGGCATCACATCAGTGAACTCCTGACCGGCCAGCGATGTCACCCAGTCGTTCAGGAGTCCCAGCAATTCCTGATCATGAACCAGGATGAGTCCGCCGCCATCCAGAAATCCTTCCACCCAGCCCGCTTTGGCTGCGGCGGAGGACCCGATGGACAGGGTCCGGCGCAGCCGGGCGGCGGCCTCGCCGGTGCTGATCCACGCGGCGTCGCGCAACAGCCGGGTGATCCGGCCGGTGATGACCCCCGCCACGTCCGAACGCTGGGCCACTGTCGCCAGCGTGCTCATCCACAGCTGCGCCGAGACCGGGTGATCGCGCAGCCGTACCGCTTCGTGCACCGCGTCGATCCGCCGCCGCAGCGCCGAGGCCGCGTCGTCGTCCAGGCTGGATACCGCCGCCGGTAATGCGGCGCACATCCGGATCAGCAGCGCGTCGGCCACCCGGGACAACTGACTGGCGTCGGTCGCGCGGACGTCGGAATAGCGCTGGGCCCGGACCAGCGGTGGCAGCGCCGCCATCAGGTGCTCGACGTCGAGATCGCGCGCGGCCCGCTCGTCCAAGGATTGCAACAGGCCGGCCAGTGCGGCCGGAAGGCCGGCCAGCAGCGCCTGCTCCACCAGGGCGGTCAGTTCAGGCAGAGCCACCGACCTGCCCTGGTCGCTCGCCCTGGCCGCCGCCGCCACCGGGATCGTGCTGCCCCACATCGACGCCTCGGCCACGTCGACGGCCAACTCGGGTCGCCAGCGCAGCGACCAGGTCTCCCGGAAGGTGCCGGTGCTCCCGCTGGTGTTGTGGCTCAGCTGGCCCCAGCGGACGCCCAGCATGCTGAGCCGATGCAGCAGGTGCGATCGGGCCAGATCGGTCTGCTTGCGCAGATCGAGCTCGAGAGTGCGGCCCAGCGGCTCGAGCTTCAGCTTCAGCCTGCGGGCGGTGGCCCTCAGATCGGTGTCGAGCGGGACGGCGGGCACCGACTCCGGGACGTTGCCCATCGCTTCGCCGACGATCAGCCGCCCGGTGACCAGGGCCAGGCTGGTGTCGTCGCCCTGGCAGAGTACGGACAGGGTGGCCTCGGTGACCTCGTCCAGCCCGGCCAGCGGCCGCGCGCGCATCACCGCCAGGGTCTCAGCCAGCCGGACCGCCTCGATCACGTGCGCGGAGGACACGGGCAGATCCTCCTGCCGCAGCACCCCAGCCACCTTGGTCAGCCATCGGGTGACCACCTGCTCGGGCCGGCCGCCGAGGTCGGCGCTGGTGAACAGATGGTGGTACCAGCCCGGTGATTCGATTCCGGCGCCGTAACCGGAGGCATAGGAGAGCCGGGAGGCGGTCCAGGGCACCCAGGTGATCGAGGTCTTCAGCTTGGGCAGGCCCCGCAGGATCCTGGCATCGGAGGCTGCGGTGGCGGCTTTGCCCGGCAGAGTCCCGGCCAGCGCCGGGGCATGCCAGGCTCCGCATACCACCGCCACCCGGCTGGCCCCCTCGCGCAGCGCCGATCGGATAGCCGAGCGCATGAACGCCTCGCGCTGGTTCTCCCGGTCCTGTTCGCGAGCCGGTAACGGGCGGGCGCTGATCCGCAGCTCGGTCATCGCCTCAGTGATCACCGGAAATGGGGTGGGAGCGGTCAGCCGGGCCTCGACCACGTCATCCCACCAGCGCTCCGGGTCGTCGTAGCCGGCCGCGGCGGCCAGCGCAGCGATCGGATCGCCCCGGACCGGGTCCCGCCCCTCGCCGG
>CALMAR010000408.1 GCA_937859855.1 uncultured Kineosporia sp. | reverse complement strand
CTGCCAAGGCCGGAGCGATCGGGCCGCCGCTGCCACCGCCCGATGCCCAGGCCCGGCTTCGCGGCCGGTTGCACAGCGGATGGCGCGATCGCGCCGCCATCGCCCATCACTACGACCTGTCGAACGACTTCTATGCCTTGGTGCTGGACCAGAGCATGGCCTACTCGTCGGCCTACTGGACCAGTACCGCTCCCGGCTACGGCCTGGCCCAGGCCCAGGCCGACAAGTTCAGCCTGATCGCCCGCAAGCTGGGACTCCAAGCCGGTGACCGGGTACTCGACATCGGTTGTGGCTGGGGCTCTTTCAGTATCCACGCGGCCGCCGAGCACGGCGTGTCGGTGACCGGGATCACCCTGTCGCAGCAGCAGGCGCAGTTCGCCCGGGCCCGGATCGAGCAACTGGATCTGGGCGAGAAAGTGCAGGTCCGGCACATGGACTACCGGGCGCTGGATCCGGCCGCTGGCGGCGAATACGACGCGGTGGTCTCGCTGGAGATGGGCGAGCACGTGGGCGAGCGCAACTATCCGGTCTACGCCGCCACCCTGCAGCGCATGGTGCGCCCGGGCGGGCGGGTGCTGATCCAGCAGATGTCGCGTGGTCCGGGTGCGCCCGGAGGCGGGGCCTTCATCGAGGCGTTCATCGCCCCGGACATGCACATGCGGCCGGTGGGCGAGACGGTGGCCCATCTGGAGCGGGCCGGACTCGAGGTCCGCGACGTGCACGCGCTGCGCGAGCACTACGTGCGCACGGTGGCCGCCTGGTACGACACCTTCGAGTCCCGCTGGGACGACGTGGTGGACCTGGTCGGGGAGCAGGTGGCGCGGGTGTGGCGGCTCTATCTGGTCGGCGGCTCGCTGGCGTTCGAGGAGGGCCGGATGGGCGTTGACCAGATTCTGGCGGTCCGTCCGCACGCCGGCGGCGTCAGCGGCATGCCCGCGGTGCGCGTGCTCTGATACGCCCATGCTGAACGATCTCTGGCCGGTACTGCTGGTCTGCCTCGCCGCCGTCGTCCTGCTTCAGCTGGCGACCTTCGCGGTCGCCGTGCGGGTGGGCCGGCTCAGCGTCGTCGACGTCACCTGGGGTCCGAGTTTCGCCCTGATCGCTCTGGTCGCGGTGCTGAGCTCGATCGGCTCCGGCGGTGATGGCCTGCGCCGCCTGCTGATCGTGCTGCTGACCGCCGCCTGGGGCCTGCGGCTGGGCATCTACATCGGCATCCGGCAGCGGGGAGCGAAGGAGGATCCGCGCTACGCCGAGCTGATGTCCAAGGCCACGGGTAACCCGAAGCTGGCTGCTCTGCGCAAAGTCTTTCTGCTGCAGGCGGTCATGGCCTGGTTCATCGGACTGCCGCTGCAGGCCGGCGCGGTCTCACCCGGCGGAGTGGGGTTACTGGCCTGGATCGGGGTGGTGGTCTGGGCGCTGGGGCTGTTCTTCGAGTCGGTCGGGGACTTTCAGCTGGCCCGGTTCAAGGCCGATCCGGCCAACCAGGGCACGGTGATGGATGGGGGGCTGTGGCGCTACACCCGGCACCCGAACTACTTCGGCGATGCCTGCGTCTGGTGGGGCCTGTTCCTGCTCTGCGCGGACGCCGGCTGGCCCTGGCTCACGATCGCCTCGCCGGCTCTGATGACCTGGTTCCTGGCCGCCAAGACCGGCAAGCCGTTGATGGAGAAGCAGCTGTCCCGCAGCCGGGCGGGCTATGCCAGCTATGTGGAGCGCACCAGCGGTTTCATCCCGCTCCCGCCTCGCCGCAGCTGAGCGTGGCACCGGCTCACCTTCACCTTCACCTCTTCAAGATCGCCGACTTGGCCCGCCGTTTTTCGGTTTTCCGCTCGTGAAAGCCGGGCCGGCCCGGCGATCATGCAGGCTGATGGGCGCCGGCGGCAGTCGCGATTCGAGCCCGGGGGTGGTTGATTCGTAAACTGTGCAGCATGTCGCAGACCCCCGTGGCGCCGCCACGCCCGTCCACTGACCTGCCGGCCCAGTTCGTGCCGGCGGCGGTAGAGGGGCCGCTGTATCAGCGGTGGGTCGAACGTGGCTACTTCGAGGCGAAGCCGGAGTCGGGCCGCCCGCCGTTCTGCGTGGTGATCCCGCCGCCCAACGTCACCGGGAGCCTGCACCTGGGCCACGCGTTCGAGCACACCCTGATCGACGCGCTGACCCGGCGCCGGCGGATGCAGGGTTATGACGCGGTCTGGATCCCCGGAATGGATCACGCTGGGATCGCCACCCAGAACGTGGTCGAACGCCAGTTACGTGAACAGGGCATGAGCCGGCACGACCTGGGCCGGGATGCCTTCGTCGCCAAGGTTTGGGAATGGAAGGCTGAGTCTGGCGGGCAGATCCTCAGCCAGATGCGCCGCTTGGGAGACGGCGTCGACTGGACCCGCGAGCGCTTCACCATGGACGCCGGGCTGTCCCGCGCCGTCCAGACCATCTTCAAACGGCTCTACGACGACGACCTGATCTATCGGGCCGAGCGGATCATCAACTGGTGCCCGACCTGCCTGACCGCGCTGTCCGATATCGAGGTCGAGCACTCCGAGGATGCTGGTGAGCTGGTCGAGCTGATCTACGGGGACCTTTCATCGAGCGACGCCCGGGTGGTGGTGGCCACCACCCGGGTCGAAACCATGCTCGGTGACACCGGGATCGCCGTGCACCCCGACGACCCGCGCTATCAGCATCTGATCGGCCGGGAGGTCGAGATGCCGCTGACCGGACGGCGGATCCCGGTGGTGGCCGACGACCACGTCGACCCGGAATTCGGCACCGGCGCGGTCAAGGTCACCCCGGCCCATGATCCGAACGACTTCGAGATCGGCCAGCGGCATGGACTGCCCAGCCTGAACGTGATGGCCGAGGACGCCACCATCACCGGCACCGGCCTGCGCTACGACGGGATGGACCGGTACCAGGCCCGGGCCGCCGTCCGCGAAGACCTGCAGGCGCTGGGCCGGATCGGGGCCGAGAAACGGCCCTACCTGCATTCGGTCGGGCACTGCTCCCGCAGCCGCGACGTGATCGAGCCACGCCTGTCTCTGCAGTGGTTCGTCCGGGTCGAGCCGCTGGCCCGGGCCGCGGGTGACGCCGTCCGGGACGGTCAGGTGACGATCCACCCGAAGGAGATGGAGCCGCGCTGGTTCGCCTGGGTCGATCACATGCACGACTGGTGCATCTCCCGGCAGCTCTGGTGGGGACACCGGATCCCGGTCTGGTACTCCTCCAGTGGCGAGGTGCGCTGCGCCGGGCCGGACGAGGAGCCGCCGGCCGGGCCGGGCTGGACCCAGGATGCCGACGTGCTCGACACCTGGTTCTCCAGCGCGCTGTGGCCGTTCTCGACCCTGGGCTGGCCGGAGCAGACGCCCGATCTGACCCGCTACTACCCGAACTCCGTGCTGGTGACCGGCTACGACATCCTGTTCTTCTGGGTGGCCCGGATGATGATGTTCGGCCGGTTCGCCATGCACGACGTCCCGCCGTTCCCGGTGATCGCCCTGCATGGCATGGTGCGGGATCAGCACGGCAAGAAGATGTCGAAATCCTTCGGCAACGCGGTGAACCCGCTGGACTGGATGGATGCCTACGGTTCCGACGCGCTGCGTTTCACCCTGGCCCGGGGGGCGAACCCCGGCACCGATCTGCCGATCGGCGAGGAGTGGGTGCAGGAGAGCCGCAACTATTGCACCAAGCTGTGGAACGCGACCCGGTTCGCCACCGCGAACGGGGCCTCGCCGGCCGGTGATCTGCCTGCTCCTCAAGAGCTTTCGATCATCGACCGATGGATCTTGTCCCGGCTGCGGGCGGTCATCGACGAAGTGGACGCCGCCTACGAGGATTTCGAGTTCGCCAAGGCCACCGAGACGCTTTACCACTTCGTCTGGGACGAATTCTGCGACTGGTACCTGGAACTGGCCAAGGTGCCGCTGGCGGCCGGCGCATCGAATGGCCGGGCCGCCCACGCCACCCGGCGGGTTCTGGGGGAGGTGCTGGACGTCGTCCTGCGGCTGCTGCATCCGATCGCCCCATTCGTGACCGAGGCGCTCTGGACGGCGCTGACGCGTTCGGAGACGGAGTCTCTGGTGGTGGCCACCTGGCCGGGCGAAGACCCGGCCCGGGCTGGGATCCGCCGCGACGACGCCGCCGAGCGGGAGGTGCTGACCCTGCAGCGGCTGATCACTGAGGTGCGCCGGTTCCGGGCCGAGCAGGGGGTCAAGCCACTGACCCGGGTCCCGGCCCGGCTGGCTGGCCTGGAAAAGGCTGGCCTGGCAGCGCATTCGGACCCGATCGCGACGCTGGCCCGGCTGGACCCGGCCAGCCCGGGGTTCACCTCTTCGGTGACTCTGGCCGCCGGGGAGGTCACCATCGAACTGGACCTCTCCGGCGCGATCGACATCGAGGCCGAGCGCAAGCGCCTGGAGCGGGATCTGGCCGCGGCCCGCAAGGAACTGGACAAGATGCAGGTCAAGCTGGGTAATGAGGCCTTTCTGGCCAAGGCGCCCCCGAAGGTGGTGGACACCGTCCGCGGGCGCCAGGCCGAGGCCGGTGCTGACATCGCCCGGCTCCAGGCTCAGCTCTCCGCCCTGCCGGTCCAATAGCCGGGCTCCGGAAGCGGAGCGCAGCCCCGCACAGCAGCCAGCGGTCAGAGCGGGGCCAGGTTGCCGGCGTCGTGACGCCAGGCTCGCCAGAGTGCGGCATAGGAACCGCCCCGCTGGATCAGCTCCTCGTGTGTGCCAAGCTCGGTGATCCGGCCGTCCTCGACCACCGCCACCCGGTCGGCGTCGTGCGCGGTGTTCAGCCGGTGCGCCACCGCGACCACGGTCCGCCCGTCCAGCACGCTTGACAACGAGCGTTCCAGGTGCCGAGCCGCCCGCGGGTCGAGCAGGGACGTCGCCTCATCCAGCACGAGCGTGTGCGGGTCGGCCAGCACCAGCCGGGCCAGGGCCAGTTGCTGGGCCCGGCCTGGCGGCACCGGGTGACCGCCCGAGCCGACCACCGTGTCCAGCCCCTCCGGCAGGCTCTGCACCCACTCGGCGGCGTCCACCGAATCCAGCACCCGGATCAGCTCGGTGTCGCTGGCGCCGGGCACGGCCAGTCGCAGATTGTCTGCGACGGTGCCGACGAACACGTGATGCTCCTGAGTGACCAGGGCCACCTCGGCCCGCAGATCGTCCAGCGGCAGCTCGACCAGCGGCACCGAGCCCACCGTCACGCAGCCGGTGCGCGGCGGGTGAATCCCGGCCAGCAGCCGGCCCAGGGTGGACTTGCCCGCCCCGCTCGGCCCGACCACGGCCAGCCGCTCGCCCGGTCGCAGCGCCAGCGTGACGTCGTGCAGGACGTCACGGCCCTCGCGATAGGCGTAGCGCACCGATTCGGCGCTGATCAGATCTGAAACTGGCTGCTGGGAGCCAGCTTTGCGGTCCGGTGCGATCTCGCCCACCCCGATGATCCGGGCCAGCGACGTCGCCCCGACCTGGAATTCGTCCAAGTGATGCAGCATCTCGTCCAGCGGGTAGGTGAGCGCGACCGCATACAACGTGACCGTGGTGACCTGGCCCGCAGTGGCGTGCCCGTGCAACGACAACCAGCCACCCCAGGCCAGGATCACCGAAATCATCAGTACATAGCCGACTTCCAGCTGGGGGAACCAGACCTGCCGCAACCAGAGGCTGTTCCCCTCCGCCTTCCGGATCCGGACCAGGGAGGCATCTACCGCCGACCGGCGGTAACCCTGCAGAGCCAGCGCCCGGACGGTCTGCGCGGCGTCCGCGGTCTCGCTGATCACCCCATTGATCTGGGCGTAGGCGGCCAGTTCCTCCCGGTAGACCGCCCCGGACCGGCGCAGGTACCAGCGGGTACTCAGCACCAGCAGCGGCGCGGCCACCAGCGCGGCGGCCGCGATCAGCGGGCCGGCCAGCAGCAGGGCGACGGTGGTGACCAGAATGCTGACGGTGGCGGCGATCTCGGCCGGTACCGACCAGTGCATGGTGTTGCTGACCGCCTCCACGTCGGTCGTGGTCCGGGACACCAGGTCACCGCTGCCCGCTCGTTCCACCACCGACAGGGGCAGTCCGGTGATCCGCTGCATGAACCGCTCGCGGATGCTAGCCAGCACCCGCTCGCCCAGCATCCGCGATGTTCCGGACGCCAGCGCCGCCAGAACACCTTGCGCGCCAAGGGCAACGACCAGCAGCAGCATGATCTGATCCAGGAATCCCGTGGTCAGCCGGTGGCTGACCGCGGCGTCGACCAGACGGCCGAGCAGGGCGGGCGCGGCCAGCGCCGCTACGACGGTCAGGACGTGCAGCACGGTGGCCAGGATGAAGGTCAGCCGGTGCTGCCGGAACAGCGTCGCGACCTCGGCCCTTACACTGTCCGGCCGGGCCACCGGCAGGGTTGCGCTCATGGCTCCTCCTCTCCTGGCCTGGCATCGAGCTCATTCAGATCACGGGTCACGACGCCCCGGTAGGCCGGATTGGCGAGCAGGTCGCGGTGGGTCCCGGCCGCCACCACCTGCTGGTCGCGCAGGAACAGCACCTGGTCGCACTCCTGCAGCAGCAGCGGGCTGCCGGTGGTCACTACCGTGGTCCGGCCCTGCCGGGCCTCGTGCAGCCGCCGGGCCATCCGGGCCTCGGTGTGGGCGTCCACGGCCGAGGTGGGCTCCACCAGCAGCAGTACTTCGGGATCGGCGACCAGCGCCCGGGCCAGGGCCACCCGCTGGCGCTGGCCCCCCGAGAACCCGCGGCCGCGTTCCTCCACCTCGGTGTCCATTCCGTCCGGCAGTGCTTCCAGCACGTCCAGCGCGTCGGCCGCAGCCAGGGCCCGGACCAGCACGTCGTCCGGATGCCGCCGGTAAGGATCGAGCTGCGAGCGCAGAGTGCCGCTGAACAGCCGGGGTTCGGCCTCGTTCAGCTGAATCCGGTTGCGCACAGCGGCCTCCGGCAACCGGTCCAGCGCGACGCCACCAAAGGTGGGTGCCCTTCCCGCGCCCGGCCGGAGCCCGGCCAGCCGTTCGGCCAGGGCGCCGGCCGG
>CALMAR010000407.1 GCA_937859855.1 uncultured Kineosporia sp. | reverse complement strand
GGTGCGGCGGTCGTGGTCCGCTGCGTCGTGGATGCCGAGGCGCTGGCCGCCTGCGGGGACCGGGACGATTGCGCCGGCAGGCTCCGCGCGTCGACCACAGACGCCGTTCCCAGGCCGTGTCCTGATCCGTGTCGACCGAGGTTGTGATGATGACCATGCACGGCAGCGCCGGACGAGGGCGATGCGCTGACGACGACAGCCAGAGCACCGACCCCAGCCACGTTGGCCGCACCTGTCGCGGTGGCACCCAAAGCATCTGCGACGCGGACGCTGCCGATCCAGCGCAGGAACGGTACGTTGACGAGGAAGGCGAGGAAGCCCACCGACCACAACAGGCGTGGCAGCGCGATGGCGAGGAAGGCGCGCACCACGACCGGGTCGAAATGGGTGCCGGCGCACCGAGCCAGCTCGGCCCGCGCCGACAACGCGGACCGGGCGGCCTTGTACGAGCGGGCGGCAGTCATGGTCTCGAAGGAGTCCACGACCGCGACGACGCGACCGGCGAAGGAGATCTCCTCGCCGGTCAGCCCTCGCGGGTACCCGGTTCCGTCGTAGCGCTCGTGATGGTGTGCGATGCCGTCGAACCATGGCCCCAGCCACTCGGCCAGTGGCGACGCCAACCGCGCTCCGGCATCGGGATGGGCTTGCAGCACGTTCCATTCCCCGGCGTTCGGCTTGCCGGGCTTGTTCAGGATGGACGCCGGGACCTGCAGCTTGCCGATGTCGTGGATCAGCGCTGCCCACCTCAGCCGTCCGGTGTCCCCGCTGGGCAGATTCAGCTGCTCGCAGATCAGGTCGGTGAACAGCCGCACCCGCTCGCTGTGTCCGCGCGTCTGGCGGTCGTGCCGACCCAGTGCGGTGACCAGTGCCAGCATCGTCGCTGCCGCGTCCTGCTCATCCGGACGTGGGCTATCCAGCCGCGCCCGAATGTCGATCATGCTCGTCGTGCGTCGGGCCACCTTGAACCGGCTGGGTGCCTGATCCGGGAAGATCATCGTCATTCGCAGCAGCACCGCCAGCGGCAGCAGCTTGTTCGTCAGACGCGAAACAAGGATGCTGGTGGCGATTGCAGAGATCATCACCAGTACGACCGATATCACCCGGTGCGGCCAGGCGTGGAGCATGTCGGTCAACCCGCGAGCCACCAGCAACCCGGCTACCAGCGGGACGCCGTAGACCACCACCCGCATCAGCACCGACAACCATGGGCGAGATCGCCATTCACCGTCGCTTGCTTCGCTCATTGGCACTCCTCCGCCTGCGCGACGAGACCCCCCACGCCGCTTCTGGAGGGCCACCATGTCGACTCGGCGCAAACCGCCCCGACCTGAAGAGCAGCACCTTGACCAGCCCACGCCCGGCCGCTGATCGCAGGCCGTCGACGCCGGTCAAACCCCCATCGACGCGACACTCACCAGTCCTGCCCCCAGCGTCGCCAGCCCCATCGCCACCGGGCGCTGGATCGCCGATCGACGACCGAGGCATCCGGGGGGTCGTGGTCTGCTGCTCCTCGATGCGGTCCTCGCGGCATCAAGGGATCGCGCACTGACCTCGAGCGGTGGGGGGCCAGAACTCCACCACTCGGCGAAGGTCACCGCGGGAGGGGCGCGCCATGTCCGTGCAGGACCGGTGCCGCTACTCCTCGGCCCCGGCCGCGGGGTGGCACTCCCACTTGCCGTGACGGGTGGGTGAGGCAGGATACTAGGAAACGATCAACCTACTGAAGAGGTTGGAACCGACAGACCCTCCGAGCAGCGAAATCGCCGCCGTTCAACACTTCCCTGAATCGGCGACGATCAGCCGGCCATCACTCGAACACGTGTCTGCGGGTTGCACCCGTGAAAGGAGACACGTGTCCACACTGGCCAGCACATCACAACCTCCACCTGAGAGTACGCCTGATGAAATCCCAGCGGCTACGAGCAGCAAGGAAAGAGTAGTCGCCTTTCGGCCGCGGACCGTCTTGATGGTGTTGGGTGTGTTGCTCGCGGTTGTGGCCGCGCTCGGCTTCGTGTTCCTGGCGCAAAAAGGCCTCACGGTCATCACCATTGCCTTGTTCCTGGCTCTGGCGCTCAATCCGGCAGTCGAATTCTTCCAGCGCCGCGGTCTCGGGCGCGGGCTGGCAGTGGCCGTCGTCTATGTCATCGCATTCATAGTCTTCCTACTCCTTGGCCTCGTGTTCCTCCCGCCCCTCATTACCCAGATCTCACACTTCGTGAATTCACTGCCCGATCTGATCCGCGACCTGACCGGCGGCCGCGGACCACTGGGATTGCTCGAGCGCCGGTTCCATGTCGTGGAACAAGTTCGCAAACTGACATCTCAAGGCTCCAAAAGCTTTTCCGGGGCAGCTCTCCCCGCCCTCGGCATCGCCAAGAGCGTCGCCACAACGCTCGCAAATCTGGTCATCATCACTTTCCTTGTCCTCTTCATGCTGTTAGAGGGGCCGAGCTGGCGACGGACATTCACCGACCTCGTTCCAGATACCCGGCGGCCCGCAGTCGATCGCATGGCAAGCGGCGTGTACAAGTCCGTGAGCGGCTTCGTCAGCGGCAACCTCCTGGCCAGCCTGCTGGCAGGGGCTTTCGTCACCATCGTTCTGCTGGTCGTCCGCGTGCCGTACCCGTTCCCGCTCGGGCTGTTTGCAGCAATCATCGAACTGATCCCGTTCATCGGGCCGGCGGTCGTCACGGTGCTGCTCACCTTGGTAGCCCTTACGGTGGGACCGGTCTCGGCCATAATCGTGTTCGCGTTGATGCTCGTCTACCATCTCATCGAAGGCCACACCATCCGGCCCCTCATCTACGGACGCGCATTGAAACTTTCACCTCTCGCGGTGCTGGTCGCCATCATCCTGGGCACGGAAATAGCCGGAATCCTGGGCGCCCTTGCCGCCATTCCTGTCGCCGGATCCATACAGGCCATCATCAGAGAACTACTGGATCAGCGCGACGACCGCAGGCAGTCGCTACACAAATCACTCGACCCGGCAGCAGATCGGGCTAAACCTCAGCCGACCTGACAACAGACCGCAGCACCACGAGAAGCCCGGCCATAACCAGGCGCCGTCGATGAACCTGGCGCAGTCCGTGCAGGAGCCGCTCGACGGCGGGATCGCCGAGTACCGGCTTCTGAAAGGATTCGCAGCATGCGCATCACTCCCGTCGCGGTCCCGTTCGACGGGTGGGGACGCCCCGGCAACCAGGCCGGCGCCGCTCAGGCGCTTCGCGATGCCGGTCTCTACGAAGCGTTCGACGGACACCACCTGCAACC
>CALMAR010000406.1 GCA_937859855.1 uncultured Kineosporia sp. | reverse complement strand
AAGGGCTTCACCTCCTTGCTTTGCCGGGCGAGTGCGCGATAGGCGGCCGCGTCCAGCACCGGGCCGCGCCCCTTCACGCCGTCGATCCAGCGCGCGAACGCCACGGGCGGCCCCGCGCGGCCGCGGCACCGGACTGTGCGCCGATGTGCACCACCTCGGCGCTGAGCGGCCGGTGCCGCTGCGGGGCGCGCCCGGCAGCGGCGTCGTCGCGGGAGTCACCCAGCGCACCCAGAACCTCGAAGGACAGGTCCAGCTCGACCTCGAGGACCCGCTCCCGAGCCAGTTGCCGGGCGCTGTCCAGTTCGTTCAGGTAGCTGAGCAAGGGGGTGAGCACGACCGCGGACCGGGCTGCCTGGAGGCGGCCCTGACGCTGCCGGTCGATCTGCTCCTGGCCGCGCAGTTGCTGGAGCTGACTGGTCAACTCGGTGAATGTGGCCGCCAGCTGGGCTTTTTCGGTCAGCCCGTCGTAGGCCAGGCGGCCCTGCTCGAATTCGCTCTCGGCGGTGCCGGCCTGCTGCTTGATCTCGCCGAGCCGCCGGTGCGCCCAGGAGGCCCAGTGCTGCACCAGTCTGGCCACGGCGTCCGCGTCCCGTACGTCAGCCGGATCAGCTGGACCAACCGGAGGAATCTGATCCCCGAGGGCCTGCTCGGCCCGGGAGAGATACTGAGCAGTGATCGCTGCGCGGGCGTCCAGCTGCCGCTCCAGTTCTCGTCGCCGGTTCACCAGCCAGTCCTCGACCGCCATGAACCGCTGAGTGCCGAACAGCTTCTGCAGCAGCGTTCGCCGCTCGTCGGCATGGGCGTGCAGGAACGCGGCGAAGTCGCCCTGGGGGAGCAGGACCAGTTTGGTGAACTGGTCAACTCCCAGGCCGATCAGTTCCTGGAGCCGTTCGCCCGCCTCGTCGGCGCGGTGGGTCAGGGCGACCCAAGCGCCGCCCACCCGTTCCCGGAGGGTGACGTGAGCCCGCTCGCAGACCGTGCCGGTCCCCCGGCGTTTCGGGCGCTCCCACTCCGGAGACCGGATCACCTCGAAACGCCGCCCGGCCACAGTGAATTCACATCGCACCTGAGGCGCGACCCCTTCGGCCGCATGATCACTGCGAAGCCGCCCGGTTCCTCTGGCTCCGGGAACCTGGCCGTAGAGGGCGAAGCAGACCGCGTCCAGCAGGCTCGACTTGCCCGCCCCGGTCGGCCCGTGCAACAGGAACAACCCGGCCTGGGTGAGGGCATCGAAGTCAACCCGCTGGGTGCTGGCGAACGGCCCGAATGCGGTGACCTCCAGCGAGTGCAGCCGCATCAAGCCCCCCGGCGGATGGGCGCGGAGGCGGCCGATCGGTCGTCTCCGATGGCCAGATCCAGGGTCAGGTCCAGCTCGGCCGGGTCGTGCCCGGACCCAGAGCCGAGGTGATGAGAACGGCCATCGCGTTCCATCTCTTCGATCAACGTGGCCTCCAGCCCAGCCCGCATCAGCGCCGCCTCCGCGGGGGATGCGGGCCGCCGCCGGACGTGCTCCAGGAACCCGCAGCAGACGTCGACGTCAGTGCGCCCGGTCAGTTTCTGGGTGTATCCAGGCGCCGCACCGGACATGGCGGTGGGCTCGAATCGCAGTTCCAGCACGTGAGCGAACCGCTGCCGCAGTCGTTCCATCGGCGCGGCGGGCCGGGCCGGGTCGGTCAGAGTTATCTGGCACCAGGCCTTTTCGGCGTTCGCCAGGGCCGGATCGGCCAATAGCTGGCCGAGCTCCCCACGCAGCACGGCCAGCGGGCGCGGCACCGGCGCATCGACCTGCTCCACCTGGTCCAGCCCGGACTTGCCCAGCGTGACCAGCCAGCTCCCTTTCGAATGGTTCGCCTCCGAGAACGACATCGCCAGCGGCGAGCCGCTGTAGCGCACCCGTTCGCTCAGCCGCTGCCGCCCGTGCAGGTGCCCGAGGGCGACATAGTCTGCGCCGTCGAAGGTTTCGATCGGAGCCTGGCCGATGCCGCCCACGGCCAGCTCACGCTCACTGTCGCTGCCGCGGCCGCCGGTGACGAAGGCATGCGCTGCCACCACGGAGCGGATTCCGGGCCGGCCCTGGAGATCGGCGCGGACGGCGTCCATCGCTGCCCTCAGTACCGCCGGATGCGAGCGCTCCGCGCCCAGATCATCGGCTACCAGGGCCGGTTCCAGGTAGGGCAGGGCATAGAACGCCACCGGCCCGTACTGATCCTCGAGCAGCACCGGCTCGGCACTTCGGGCCGGATCGGTGCGCAGGTGCAGGCCGGCCTGGCGCAACAACCGGGAGCCGAATCCGAGCCGCCGGGGCGAGTCGTGATTCCCGCTGGAGATCACGATCTGGGCGCCCGCGTCGCGCAGCCGGAGCAGGGCGTCGTCGAGCAGGGCCACAGCGTCCACCCCGGGCAGCGCCCGGTCGTACACATCGCCCGCCACCAGCAGCACATCCACCCGCTCGGCCCGGATCACCTCGGCCAGGTGATCCAGGAACCGTTCCTGCGGGCCGAGCAGATCCACCCGGTGGAAGGTCCGGCCCAGATGCCAGTCCGACGTATGGAGGATGCGCACTGCTCGAACATAGGTGCGACCGCTGACAATCAGCGGGGCGCCACGCCGCGCTCGTCGCCCAGCCGTCCTGGACCGGCTCAATCCGGCCGAACAGCGCCGGAAAAGTGCATGCCGGCCTGGCTGTTCGGCCCTGATTGTGTAACCGTCAACGGATGGGCGACGAGGTCTCGGCGAGCTGGTTCAGCCGCGAGCAGCGGCAGAGTTACCGGGAGAAGGTTCAACTCTGCCTGGACGTGTTCGAGCGCCTGCTCGGCACCGGAACCTTCGACGGCACTGGCGAAACCACCGGCCTGGAGGTCGAACTCAATCTGGTCGATGAGCAGATGCAGCCAGCCCTGGTCAACGCCGAGGTGCTGAGCCGGATCGACGATCCGGCTTACCAGAACGAGCTGGGCGCCTACAACATCGAGCTCAACGTCGAACCCGGGGCCCTGGCCGAGATCCACCAGCTCGAGCAGAACCTCCGCGCCAGCCTGAACGCCGCCCAGGAGAAGGCCGTGAGTGCCGGGGCGGGAATCGTGATGGTCGGCATTCTGCCCACGATCATGCCCGAGCATCTGACCAGCCAGACCTGGATGAGTCCCTCCGCCCGATACACCGCCCTGAACGACTCGATCATGAGCGCCCGCGGTGAAGACCTGCACCTGGACATCCACGGAGTGGAACGGCTCTCCACCTATTCCGCTTCGCTGGCGCCCGAAAGTGCCTGTACCAGTGTGCAACTGCATTGCCAGGTGGCCCCCGCCGACTTCGCCCCGGCCTGGAACGCGGCCCAGGTCCTGGCTGGTCCGCAGGTGGCGATGGGCGCGAACTCTCCGTTCTTCTTCGGCCGGGAACTGTGGCGGGAGACCCGGATCGATCTGTTCGCGCAGTCCACCGACACCCGGCCCCAGGAACTGCGCAATCAGGGGGTCCGGCCCCGGGTCTGGTTCGGCGAGCGCTGGATCACCTCCATCTTCGACCTGTTCGAGGAGAACGTCCGCTACTTCCCGTCCCTGCTGCCCGAACTGAGTGACGAGGACCCGGTGGCCGAGCTGGATGCCGGGCGGGCGCCGCGGCTGCAGGAACTGCGCCTGCACAACGGCACGATCTATCGCTGGAACCGGCCGATCTACGCCGTGGTCGACGGGCAGCCCCACCTGCGAGTGGAGAACCGGGTCCTTCCGGCCGGGCCGACGGTGATCGACATCATGGCCAATGCCGCATTCTTCTATGGCACCGTGCGCTCCCTGATGCACGACGAGCGGCCGGTCTGGTCGAAGATGTCGTTCGCCACCGCGGACGAGAATTTCTTCACCTGTGCCCGGCACGGCATGGATTCGGCCGTGTACTGGCCCGGTCTGGGCGAGATTCAGGTCGATGAGCTCGTGCTGCGGCGGTTGCTACCGCTGGCCCATCAGGGCCTGGCGTCGGCCGGGGTGCCGGCCACGGTGGCCGACCGGTACCTGGGCGTCATCGAAGCCCGGGCCAAGACCGGCCGCAATGGTGCCTCCTGGCAAGCCGAGGCGGTGCACCGGCTGGAGGCTTCCGGAGCCGATCGGTCGGCCGCCCTGACCTCGATGCTGCAGGCCTACACCGAGGGCATGCACGCGAACGAGCCAGTTCACACCTGGCCATTGCCCAAAGCAATCTGACCTGCGCCCGGCCGCGAAGCAGGGGTGAGGGAAACAGATGCGATAGTCCTTGATCGTCCGCTGCACGCCGCCCGGAAAGGCACTGGCTTTGATGGTTGGACGGCACAACGAGCGAGAAGGCTTTCCGCCACAGCGGCAGCCTGCCCTGCTTCCGGTCGCTGACCGGGCTGACCTCGGCTCGGCGGAGCTGATCGACCTGGTCGCCCGGGGTGACGAGCAGGCCTTCGAGGTGCTCTACGACCGCGTCAGCCCGGTCGTGTTCGGGCTGGCCCGGGCCGTGCTGCGGGATCCGCACCAGGCCGAGGAGGTGACCCAGGAGGTGCTGCTGGAGATCTGGCGGACGGCCGGACGGTTCGACTCCACCCGGGGCAGTGCCAGCGCCTGGGTGGCGACCATGGCCCACCGCCGCGCGGTTGATCGGGTGCGCAGCTCTCAGGCCGCCCGGGCCCGGGACGCGGCCTCAGCGGCTTCGTCTGGAGAACGGGACTACGACGTCGTCAGCGAACGGGTGGAGAGCAGCCTGGAGGCCGAACGGGTGCGCCGATGCCTGGACGGCCTGACTCCCCGTCAGCGGGACACGGTGACCATGGCCTACTACCAGGGCCACACCTATCCGCAGGTGGCGGCCCTGCTGAAACTACCCCTGGGAACGGTCAAGACCAGGATGCGTGATGGCCTGATCCGGCTGCGTGACTGCTTCGGAGTTGGTTCGGATGCCTGAGCTGCACCTTCTCAGCGG
>CALMAR010000405.1 GCA_937859855.1 uncultured Kineosporia sp. | reverse complement strand
CACTGGCGCTGGTCGGGGCGGCCCGCCGGCTGGGGATCCAGGCCAAGGCGCGCGAGGTCCGCGGCGTCGACCCGGTGGTGATCCGGGACGGCGACACCATCGGCGCCCTGCACACCCGGCTCGGCGCGCACGACACCGTGCTGGCCTGGGAAGAACGCCGGATGCGCCGGGAGGTCCGGGCCACGGCGAACCGGCTGGCCAACTTCGACGATGCCAACCTGCGCCGATCGGCCCGGGCGGCGGTGGCCGCCGGTGCCCGGGTGGAGCGGGCCCTGGAGATCCTCGGTGCGGAGGTACCGGACCATCTGCAGACGGCGGGCCAGTTGAGGCTGGCGCACAAGCAGGCATCCCTGGAGGAGCTGGGCCAGCTGGCCGAGCCGCCGATGACGAAAGATGCGGTGGCGGGCCGGATCCGGCGGTTGCTGGCGATGGCCGATAAGCGGGCCAGTGATCAGGGCATCCCCGGCACCGACGCCAACCTCACGCCGGACATGCTCGACGCCTGAGGTTCTCCCTCTCGATGATCTGTCTGGACATGGGGCATCTGACTGCTCCGGCTAGGCTGACTCCGGAGCACCAACCATCACAGCCAACGACGGCGCCACCACCGGAGACATCCGGCGATAACCAGCGCCCTGAGAGGAATCCTCTGTGACTGTTCGCGTAGGCATCAACGGCTTCGGCCGTATCGGCCGTAACTTCTTCCGCGCCGCCCGGGCTGCTGGCGCCGACATCGAGGTCGTCGGTGTCAACGATCTGACCGACAACGCGACTCTGGCGCACCTCCTGAAGTACGACTCGATCCTGGGCCGCCTCGATGGCGAGGTCACCTACTCCGGCGACGACATCAGCGTGGACGGTAAGAGCTTCAAAGCTCTGGCCGAGCGCGACCCCGCCAACCTGCCCTGGAAGGATCTCGGGGCCGATGTCGTGATCGAGTCCACCGGCATCTTCACCGATGCCAACAAGGCCCGGGTGCACGTGGACGGCGGGGCCAAGAAGGTGATCATCTCAGCGCCGGCCAAGAACGAGGACATCACCATCGTGCTGGGCGCCAACGAGAACCTGTACGACCCGGCCCAGCACACGATCATCTCCAACGCGTCCTGCACCACCAACTGCCTGGCTCCGATGGCGAAGGCGATCCACGAGGCTTTCACCATCGAGAAGGGCCTGATGACCACCATCCACGCGTACACCCAGGATCAGAACCTGCAGGACGGTCCGCACAAGGACCTGCGCCGGGGCCGGGCCGCCGCCTTGAACATCGTCCCCACCAGCACTGGAGCGGCCAAGGCGATCGGCCTGGTGCTGCCGGAGTTGAAGGGCAAGCTGGACGGCTACGCGCTGCGGGTGCCGGTACCGACTGGCTCGGCCACCGACCTGACCGTCACGGTCGGCCGCGAGACGTCGGTCGATGAGGTCAACGCCGCGGTCAAGGCGGCCGCCGAGGGCCCGCTGAAGGGCTACCTCAAGTACACCGAGGATGAGATCGTCTCCACCGACATCGTCAACGACCCCGCGTCCTGCATCTTCGACTCCGGCCTGACCAAGGTGATCGGTAATCAGGTCAAGGTGGTCGGCTGGTACGACAACGAGTGGGGTTACTCCAACCGCTTGGCCGACCTCACCGTCCTGGTTGGCCAGTCGCTCTGATGCTCACGATCGACGATCTGACCCAGCAGCTCGGGGATCTCAAGGGGAAGCGGATCCTGGTCCGCAGCGACCTGAACGTCCCGCTGGACAAGGAGACCGGTGCCGTCACCGATGACGGCCGGATCCGGGCGTCGCTGCCGACCTGGCAGCGGCTCCTGGGTGCCGGTGCGCGTGTGATCGTATGTGCGCATCTGGGCCGGCCCGGGGGCGAGCCGGATCCGAAGTATTCGCTGGGTCCGGTGGTCGGCCGGGCCCAGGAGCTGCTACCCGGCGTGAGCATCACCCTGGCTAGGGACACCGTCGGCCCGTCCGCCCAGGACGCGGTGAAAGCGCTCGATGACGGCGCGATCGTCGTCCTGGAGAACCTGCGCTTCAACCCGGGCGAGACGAGCAAGGACGACGCGGAGCGGGGCGCCTTCGCCGGCCAGCTGGCCGCACTGGCCGACGGCTATGTCAGCGACGGCTTCGGCGTCGTACACCGTAAGCAGGCCAGCGTCTACGACGTCGCCCAGCGGCTTCCGCACGCGGCCGGCGGCCTGGTGCTGGCCGAGGTGGACGTGCTCGAGCGGCTGACCACGAACGTGGCCCGCCCCTACGCCGTCGTGCTGGGCGGATCGAAGGTGTCGGACAAGCTGGGCGTGATCGCCAGCCTGCTGGACAAGGCCGACCTGCTGCTGATCGGTGGTGGAATGGTCTTCACCTTCCTGGCCGCGCAGGGGCACGAGGTCGGCAAGAGCCTGCTCGAAGCGGATCAGATCGACACCGTGCGCGGTTATCTGAAGCGGGCGTCCTCAACCGGGGTCGAGGTTGTGTTACCGACGGATATCATTGCGGCGGAAGCTTTCTCAGCCGACGCCGAGCATGGCGTGGTGCCGGCGGATCAGATCCCGGCGGACCGGATCGGGCTGGACATCGGCCCCGCCTCCGGTCAGCTCTTCGCCGCGCGGCTGGCCGGTGCGGCCACCGTCTTCTGGAACGGCCCGATGGGCGTGTTCGAGATGGCTCCCTATGCCGGGGGTACCCGGGCGATCGCTGCGGCGCTGGTGGACAGTGACGGGTTCACCGTGGTCGGCGGGGGTGACTCGGCGGCGGCGGTCCGTCAGCTCGGCTTCGATGAATCGGCGTTCGGGCACATCTCGACCGGCGGGGGAGCCAGCCTGGAGTTCCTGGAGGGCAAGACGCTGCCCGGCCTGACCGTGCTGGAGAGCTGACCGATGGCCACGACCCGTACCCCGCTGATCGCGGGCAACTGGAAAATGAACCTGGACCACCAGCAGGCGACGCATCTGGTGCAGAAGCTGGCCTGGACGCTGGAGGACGCCAAGCACGACTTCGAGGCCGTCGAGGTGGTTGTGCTGCCGCCGTTCACCGACCTGCGGTCGGTCCAGACCCTGGTGGACGGCGACAAGCTGCAACTCAAGTACGGCGCCCAGGACCTGTCTGCGCACGAGGCGGGTGCCTACACCGGCGACATCTCCGGGCCGATGCTGGCCAAGCTCGGCTGCGGTTATGTGGTGGCCGGACACAGCGAACGCCGGGAGTACCACCAGGAGAGCGATGCCTTGATCGGCATCAAGGTTCAAGCCGCGTACCGGCACGGGCTGACTCCGATCCTGTGCGTCGGCGAGCGCCTGGAGATGCGGCAGTCGGGGGACTACGTGGCCTATTGCAACGAGCAGCTGGCTGGGGCGCTGTCCGGGGTTCCGGCCTCGAACGCTGAGTCGATCGTGATCGCGTACGAGCCGGTCTGGGCGATCGGAACCGGCGAAGTCGCCACTCCTTCGGACGCCCAGGAGGTCTGCTCGGCGCTGCGGCTGCGGCTGAGCGAGCTCTACTCCTCGGCTCTGGCCGAGGGAGTGCGGATTCTGTACGGCGGATCGGTGAAGCCGTCCAACGTGGCCAAGCTGATGGCTGAACCGGACATCGACGGAGCGCTGGTGGGCGGAGCGAGTATCGATGCCGCCGAGTTCGCCGCGGTCGTCCGTTACCGCGAACACGCACTCGCCTGACTGAGGACGTGCTTCTTCATGGCGCGGCGATCACCGGTTCATTCGCTGCGGTCCGACCCGGCTTCAGAAGTCCTTTGCGCAAGCTTTGCATCCGCTTGGCGACGCGGCGGCGAATGGGGCCGGAGGCGCTCTGAACATCGCTTACGCTGAGTTCTTGTACCAGCTGTTGTTCTTGGAATGAGGTCAGCGTGACAGCCGCCCGGATCGCCCTGCAGGTCTTGCTCATCCTGACGAGCTTGATCCTCACCCTGTTGATCCTGTTGCACAAAGGTCGCGGGGGCGGACTGTCCGACATGTTCGGCGGCGGCATGTCGTCCAGCCTGGGCAGTTCGGGGGTGGCCGAACGCAACCTCAACCGCTTCACCATCGCTGTGGCGCTTCTCTGGGCGACGACCATCGTTCTGCTGAACCTGATCGCCCGTTTCTTCCCCAGCGCCGTCGGCTGACCCCGGGCCGGTTCCGGCCCTGCCCTGGCGTGATCTCGTCGACGATCCGCACGATTCGCTCAGACCAAGGAGGACGCACGGTGGCCAGTGGCAACGCGATTCGCGGCAGCCGAGTTGGAGCCGGACCGATGGGGGAGGCTGAGCGTGGCGACACCGCTCCCCGGTTCCGGGTCTCCTACTGGTGCGCGAATGGGCACGAGACCAACCCCAGCTTCTCCGAGGAAGCCGGGGTGCAGCCGCCGGACACCTGGGACTGCCCGCGCTGCGGGTTCCCGGCCGGTCAGGACCAGCTGATGCCGCCGTCCCCGCCTCGGAACGAGCCCTACAAGACCCACCTGGCGTACGTGAAGGAACGGCGCAGCGACGCCGATGGCCAGGCCATCCTGAACGAGGCCCTAGCCTCCCTGCGTGCCCGCAAGATCATCCGCTAAGCCGCCTAGGGCCGACCCGCCACGGTGAGTGCGGGCAGTTGTGAGCCGGCTCGCCGGACGCATCACGACAGACATGCCCGCACTGGCTGGTCGGCCGTCAGTGCTGGATGCGGGCAGCGGCGTCTCGGTCGAGCAGCCAGAGGGTGGCCTCGGTGCCACGCACCTGGCCAGCGGGCAGCCGCTCCTGACCGGGCGGAAGGTCCGCAGTCAGAGCAGCCGCCACGGCCTCAGCCTTACCAGAACCCGAGGCCACCAGCCAGACCTGGCGGGCCGCGCAGAGAACCGGCAGTGTCATCGAGATCCGCGTCGGCGGTGGTTTGGGTGAATGGGTCACTCCGATCGCGCTCTCGTTGGTGACTGTGATCCCGGCCAGGCCGGGGAACAACGAGGCGATGTGCCCGTCCGGCCCCACGCCGAGCATCAGAACGTCGAAGGCCGGTGAGATTCCGTCGCCGTCCGCGTGATCGGCCAGCTCGCGGGCCTGATCCGCGGCCGCAGACTCCACGTCGTCATCGAAGTCGCCGCCGCTGGGGGGCATCGGATGCACCTTTTCCGGGTCCAGAGTTAGCGCGTCGAGCAACGCCTCCCGGGCCTGTTTCTCATTGCGTTCGTCGTCATCGGCCGGCAGGAACCGCTCGTCGCCCCACCAGATGTGCACGTTCGGCCAGTCCACCGCATCCCGCCCGGGCGCCTTGGCCAGCGCGGCCAGCGTGGCGATGCCGATCGTGCCGCCGGTCAGCACCAGGTGCGCGGTGCCGCGGCTGGCCTGAGCGTCCAGCAGGGCCGTGATGGTCCGGGCGGCAACGGTTTCGGCGAGCAGGGGCGGACTGGGAACCACCACTACCTGGGGTTCGGTCATGATCGGATTCCTGCCTTCGTGGCCGAGGGGGCAGCTGACTTGGCTGACTTGGCTGACTTGGCTGAGGGCTTGACTGCCCGCTTGGTTGTCTTGGCGGCGGTCTTGGCTGGGTCCAGCAGGGCCAGCCCCTTGGTCAGCACGTCGCCGAACAACTCGTCCGGGTCCAGGCGGCGCAGTTCCTCGGTCAGGCAGTCCTCGTCCCCGCGCCGGGGCATGGCGATCCGCCGTACCGGCTGGCCGGGCTGGCTCAGGGTGGCCACGTTCCCGTCCGGCCGGTCCAGGCTCACGGTGCCGGACTCGCGGACCAGGCTGACGCCGGTGATCCCGGACCCGGCGGCGGTGCGCTTGCGCTGGACCGGGCAGTGCAACGCCAGCGCCAGCCAGCCGGCCAGCAGTTCAGCACTCGGACTGTCCGGCGCGCCGGCGACGGTCGCCGTCCGGATCGGCTCGTACGGAGGCTGATCCAGGGCCGCCGCCAGCAGCGCTCGCCAGCGGGTCAGCCGGCTCCAGGCCAGATCGGTGTCGCCGGGCCTGCTGGTCGCGGCCTGGGCCTTGATGGCCCGGACCGGATTACGGGCGAACGATGCATCGGTGATCCGGCGTTGAGCCATCTGGCCAATCGGATCCGCGGCCGGTGAATCCGGGGCCTCCCGCGGCCACCAGACCACGATCGGCGCGTCCGGCAGCAACAACGGCACGATCAGGCTCTCGCCGTGCGCGGCCAGCGGGCCGTACAGCCGCAGCACGATCACCTCGCTGGCCCCGGCGTCGCCGCCCACCCGGATCTGCGCGTCCAGCCGGCTGGATCCGCGCCGATTACCGATCGCCAGCGCCAGCACCCGGCAGGGATGCTCACGGCTGGCGGCGTTGCTGACGCCGATCGCGTCGTCGACGTGGCTCTCGTCGCTGACGGTCACCAGGGTGAGGACCCGGCTCAGCGCCAGCGCACCGCTGTCACCGCGCAGGTCCACGATCCGATGGCTGATCGCGTTGGTGGTGGTGCTGGGCAGATCGATGATCATGGCCGCCTCCAGGTCCGCCCGTCCCGGGCCATCATCGCCTCGGCCGAGGGCGGTCCCCAGTTACCCGATTCGTAGGACTCGGGCTGGCCTTGGGTGGCCCAGTAGGCAGTGATCGGGTCGAGGATCCGCCAGGACAACTCGACCTCCTCATGGCGGGGGAACAGCGGCGGATCGCCCAGTAACACATCCAGGATCAGCCGCTCGTAAGCCTCCGGGCTGGACTCGGTGAACGCGTGCCCGTAGCCGAAGTCCATGTTCACGTCCCGGACCTCCATCGACGTGCCGGGCACCTTCGAGCCGAACCGGATGGTCACTCCCTCGTCCGGCTGAATCCGGATCACCAGCGCGTTCTGCCCCAGCTCCTCGGTGGCGGTGTTGTCGAAGGGCAGATGGGGTGCCCGCTGGAACACCACGGCGATCTCGGTCACCCGGCGGCCCAGCCGCTTGCCGGTCCGCAGGTAGAACGGCACTCCGGCCCAGCGCCGGGTGTCGATGTCCACCCGGATCGCGGCGAAGGTCTCGGTGCGGGACGACGCCGGGATCCCCTCCTCCTGCAGGTAGCCGATCACCGGCTCACTGCCCTGCCAGCCCTTGGCGTACTGGCCCCGAGCCGTGTGCCGGCCCAGGTCTCGGGGGAGCCGCACGGCCGAAAGCACTTTCTGCTTCTCAGCTCTCAGCTCTCGAGCATCGAAGGTGATCGGTTCTTCCATCGCGGTCAGCGCCAGTAGTTGCAGGAGGTGGTTCTGGATCACATCCCGGGCGGCGCCGATTCCGTCGTAATAGCCTGCGCGGCCCCCGATGCCGATGTCCTCCGCCATCGTGATCTGCACATGGTCGACATAGTTGGCATTCCAGATCGGCTCGAACAGCTGGTTGGCGAATCGCAGCGCCAGCATGTTCTGTACTGTCTCCTTGCCCAGGTAGTGGTCGATCCGGAACACGCAGTCCTGCGGAAACACCGCTTCCACCACGTCATTAAGCTCTCGGGCCGATTTCAGATCGTGTCCGAACGGTTTCTCGATCACGACCCGGCGCCACTGATCGCCGTTCTGGGCCGAAAGCCCAGATCGCGCAAGCTGTTTGGTAACCACCGGGAACGCACCCGGCGGGATCGACAGGTAAAAGGCGTGATTTCCGCCGGTGCCACGAACTCGGTCCAGATCTTCGACGGTGTCGGCCAACTGGTCGAAGGCGTCGTCGTCGTCGAAAGTGCCCTGCACGAAGCGGAAGCCCTCGGACAGCTGGCGCCACACGGTCTCCCGGAACGGCGTCCGGGCATGCTCCTGGACAGCATCCTTGACCACTTGGGCGAAATCCTCGGTGGCCCAGTCCCGCCGGGCGAATCCGACCAGGGCGAAACCCGGTGGCAGCAGTCCCCGGTTGGCCAGGTCATAGACCGCGGGCATCAGCTTCTTGCGCGCCAGGTCACCAGTGACGCCGAACAGGACCAGACCGCAGGGACCGGCGATCCGGGGCAGCCGGCGATCTCTCGGGTCCCGCAACGGATTGGAGTCCCGGGTCACGCGAGTGGGGTTCACAGCCGGGCGCTCCTTCGGACCGGGCGGGACACGGAAGGCGACCCGCGCCACCTCATTGTTCGGAGCTTAGGACGTCGATCAGCTGATCCAAGCCCGCGACTCGGCTGGTCAGGTGAAGACGCAGGACGGGACGGGCCAGTTCGGCCAGTACAGCGGCGTCGCCTGCGGCCTGAGCGGCGATCAGCTGCCCGAAGCTGAACGGGCGCCCGGGTATCGCCAGGTCGGCCTCGCTGGATGCTGTGATCTGCAGATAGGCCCCCTCCGGTGGGCCACCTTGGTGGAACTGCCCGGTCGAGTGCAGGCACCGCGGCCCCCAGCCGAAGGTCACCGGCCGGCCGGTCCGGCGGGCCAGGACGTCTCGGATCGCCGTCAGCCGGAAATCAGTCTCCCGGTCCAGATACGCCATCATGGCGAGATAACCCCGATCAGGCAGCTGAGCCAGCAGGGCGGTGATCGCCTCGGCCACCGTGGCGGGCTGCTGGGTCAGCAGCCCAGCGGTGGCCCGGATCTCGACCTCACCGTCGATGGCGTCAGCCGGATCCGGATCCGGCTGAGCGTCCAGCTGCTTCCGGGCGGCTACCTTGGCCCGCTCCACGTCCGGCTGGTCGAACGGATTGATACCCAGCAGTCGACCGGCCACCGCGACCGCGTATTCCCAGAGCAGGAACTGCGCACCCAGCGGACCGGCGACGCTGGCTAGCGCACCCAGATCGGCCTGCGCCGCAACCGGCCCCTCCGCACCCGGCGGCAGTAGGTTGATCTGGAACAGATCATCGGCGCCGGAGGTCAGTTCGGGGGAGCTGGGACCGCAGAGCACCACCGGGAGCAGGCCGGTGCCGTCCTTGCCGGTCGATTCGGCGATCAACTGCTCGGCCCAGTCCAGGAAGCCCGGCATGCCGCAGCCGAGATCGTGAAGGATCACCTTGTTCCGCAGGCCGTTTCGCGGATCCTCGGGTTGACCGGTGCCACCCAGCGCCGCCGCCAGGATCAGAGCCGGGTTGGCGTCGGAATCATCGGCGAGCAGGTCACTCACCGCTGACGCCTCGTCCAGCAACGCGGCGATGTCAGCACCGGCCAGCCCGGCCGGAACCAGCCCGAACGCGCTGAGCGCAGAGAACCGGCCACCCACAGTCGCATCGGCGTCGAACACGGCCCGGTACCCGGCTTGCTGGGAAGCCTGTTCCAGCGAAGAACCCGGATCGGTCACAACGATGATCCGATCCCGGGCCGTTATTCCGGCGTCAGCGAAGGCCTGTTCGAAAAACATTCGCTGACAATCGGTTTCAATCGTTGAACCGGACTTGCTGGAGACCACGACGACCGTCCGCCCAAGATCGCTGGCGGCGGCGCGCACCTGACCGGGATCGGTGCCGTCGAGCACGGTCAAGGGCACTCCGGCGCTGTCCGCGATCACCTGGGCCGCTAGCGACGACCCGCCCATTCCGCACAGGACCACCCGATCGACGCCCTCGGCGGCCAGTTCCTCGCGCAGCTTGTGGATCGGATGCACCAATGGCCGCGATGTTTCGGCCAGCCGGGGCCAGCCCAGCCGGCCCGCTGCTTCGGGCTCAGCGGCCTGGCCCCACAAGGTGGGATCACCGGCCGCGATCCGGCTGGCGACACCGTCGTCCACCAGACCGGAGAGGTGTAGATCAAGGGCGCGGATGGCGTCCGCACCGGCGACGGTGACCAACACCCCGGCGACCGCGTCGTCAGCAGGCCATAGATCGGAGTCGATACCCGAATCGATCATGACTCCGGGGACTGGGCGGCCTTGGCGCGCTCCAGTTCATCGGTGACCGTGCCGAGCAGTTCACCCCAGCTCTTCTCAAACTTGTCCAGGCCCTCCACCTCCAGCACCTCGACCACGTCGTCGTAGCTGATGCCCAGCCCCTCGAGCCGGTCCAGCACGCCACTGGCGTCGTCGTACCTGCCGGTCACCTGGTCGCCCTTGATCTCGCCGTGATCGGCGACAGCCTTCAAGGTGGCGCCCGGCATGGTGTTGACCGTGTTCGGCGCGCACAGTTCCACCACGTACAGGGTGTCGGGCAGCTTGGGGTCCTTCACCCCGGTGGACGCCCACAGCGGGCGCTGCTTACGAGCTCCGGATGCTTCCAGGGCTTGCCAGCGCGCGGTGGAAAAGACCTCTTCGTAGGCCTTGTAGGCGAGCCGGGCGTTGGCGATGCCAGCCTTGCTCCGCTCGGCCGCGGCTTCCGGCGTCCCGATCGCATCCAGGCGCTTGTCTACCTCGGTGTCCACCCGGGAGACGAAGAAGGAGGCCACCGACTCGATGCTGGCCAAGTCCAGTCCGGCCGCCTTGGCGTTCTCCAAGCCTTCCTGGTAAGCCTCCATCACCGCCCGGTAGCGCTCCAGGCTGAAGATCAGGGTGACGTTCACGCTGATCCCCTCACCGATCGCGGTGCGGATGGCGGGCAGACCGGCCTTGGTTGCCGGGATCTTGATCAGGACGTTCGGCCGGTCCACCGTGGACCAGAGCTTCCGGGCCGCCGTGATGGTGCCCTCCATGTCCTGCGCCAACCGGGGGTCGACCTCGATGGACACCCGGCCGTCGACGTGATCGGTGCTCTGGTAGAGGGGGGTGAACACGTCGCAGGCGGAACGCACGTCGTCGGTGGTGATCTCGAACACGGCCGTGTCGATGTCGGCTCCGCGGGCGGCCAAGGTCTTGACCTGGTCCTCGTAGCGATCACCCTTCGCCAGTGCACTGGCGAAGATGGTCGGGTTGGTGGTCACCCCGACGACGCCGCTGTCGTCGATCAGCTGCTGCAGGTCCCCGCCCTCCAGCAGTTCGCGGGACAGGTCATCCAGCCAGATCGAGACACCATTGTCCTTGAGGTCCTTGAGTGCAGTGTTCATGGCGTTGGTCCTCCGTAAGTTGCTGACTAACTCAGTAGGTGAGTCGTTCCATTGTGCGGAGCAGGAGCCACTGCTGGTTGCGCTGGGTCAGACAACCGGCGCCGATGCCGCCGCGATGCTGTCCTTCGCCGCGGCGGCGACCGCTTCGGAGGTGATCCCGAACTCGCGGTACAGCGTCTTGTAGTCGGCCGAGGCTCCATAGTGCTCCAGGGAGATGATCCGGCCGGCGTCACCAACGATCTCCCGCCAGCCCTGGCCCACCGCGGCCTCGACGGACACCCGGGCGCGTACCGTCTTCGGCAGCACGCTGGTCCGGTAGGTCTCGTCCTGCTCGTCGAACCACTCACGGCACGGCATCGAGACGACACGTGCCTTGATGCCGTCGGCGGCGAGCTGTTCGCGAGCGTCCACGGCCAGCTGCACCTCTGAACCGGTGCCGATCAGAATGACGTCCGGGACGCCGCCCTCCGCCTCGGCCAGCACGTACGCACCCCGAGCCACCCCATCAGCCCCGCTGAACGCGTCCGGGCCCCGCTCGTAGGTGGGCAGGTTCTGGCGGCTCAGCACGATGCCGGTGGCCTTGTCTCGCTCGAGCGCGCTGCGCCAGGCCCAGGCCGTCTCGTTGGCGTCGCCGGGCCGTACTATCGCCAGGCCGGGCATCGCCCGCAGCGCGGCCAGGTGCTCGATCGGCTGATGCGTGGGACCGTCCTCGCCGAGACCGATCGAGTCGTGGGTCCAGACGTAGATGACCGAAGCCTTCATCAGCGCGCCCAGCCGGACCGCACCGCGCATGTAGTCGCTGAAGGTGAGGAATGTGCCGCCGTAGGGGCGGGTCCCGCCGTGCAGCGCAATTCCGTTCAGGATCGCGCCCATCGCATGCTCGCGAATACCGAAGTGCAGGGTCCGGCCGTAGGGGTTGCCCTTCCACATGTCGGTCTGGCGGTCCTCCGGGATGAAGGACGGCGCGCCCTTCATCGTCGTGTTGTTGCTCTCGGCCAGGTCGGCCGATCCGCCCCATAGCTCGGGCAGCACCGGGGCGAGCGCGTCCAGCACGGCCTGGGATGCCTTGCGGGTGGCCATGTCCGTGCCCGCCGGGAACTCCGGCAGGGCATCGCTCCAGCCGTCCGGGAGCCGGCGTGCGGCGAGGCGGTCGTGCAGTTCGGCCTGCTCCGGGTGGGCCTGCTGCCAAGCGGTGTAGTCCTCGAGCCAGCCCGCGTGCAGTTCAGCACCGCGCTTGACCACACCGCGGGCATGCTCCAGCACCTCGGGTTCGACCACGAAGTGCTGGTCCGGATCGAAGCCGAGCAGCTCCTTGGTTGCCCGGATCTCGTCCTCACCAAGGGCCGAACCGTGTGCGGCGCCGGTGTTCTGCTTCTTCGGCGCGGGCCAGGCGATGATCGTCCGCAGCAGAATGATGGACGGCCTGCCGCGCTCGGCCTGTGCCGCGGTCATTGCGTCGTAGAGCCCGGCGACGTCCTCGTGATAGCTGCCGTCGGACAACCAGTCGACGTGCTGCACGTGCCAGCCGTAGGCCTCGTAGCGTTTGCCGACGTCCTCGGTGAAGGCGACGTCGGTGTTGTCCTCGATCGAGATGTGGTTGTGGTCGTAGAGCACCACCAGGTTGCCCAGCTCCTGCGTGCCGGCGATGGAGGAGGCCTCGGACGTGATGCCCTCCTCCATGTCGCCATCGGAGGCGAACACCCAGATCGTGTGGTCGAAGGGACTGTCGCCCTCGGCCGCATCCGGATCGAACAGCCCGCGCTCCCGCCGCGCGCTCATCGCCATCCCGACCGCGCTGGCCAGGCCCTGACCCAGTGGCCCGGTCGTGATCTCCACCCCGGCCGTGTGACCGTACTCGGGATGCCCGGGCGTGAGTGAACCCCAGGTACGCAGCGCTTCCAGGTCGTTGAGCTCCAGGCCGTAGCCACTCAGGTAGAGCTGGATGTACAGGGTGAGGCTGGAGTGCCCGCAGGACAGCACGAACCGGTCCCGGCCAGGCCAGTCCGGGGTGTTCGGGTCGTGCTTCATCACCCGCTGATAAAGCAGGTAGGCCGCTGGCGCAAGACTCATGGCGGTGCCTGGGTGACCGTTGCCGGTCTTCTGCACGGCGTCGGCAGCCAGCATCCGGATGGTGTCGACTGCCCGCTCGTCGACCGTGGTCCATTCGAAGGCGGAGGTCTTGTCGGTCGCGGTATCCGTCACGTCGGTGGGTCCTCTCGCAGCACATAAACGACTGCAGCGGCGGCCAGCGACACGCGACTGGCCCCGGTGCTAGATCACAAGATCAAGCCTAGCCCTGTTGGCCTCTTCTGCCTTCCGAGCCACACATGAATGCGAGGGGTCTGCCGGGTGGTCCGGCCAGTCGGCGGTGACCGTTGCGACCCCGGCAAACCAATCGGAGCGATCTGGGTGCCGCCGCCCGGCTGGAGTACCGGGCCACTAGAGTTGGCCCGACCGATAATCAGGACCGAGGGAACTGTGACCGCTGTCGAACCCCGCGCGCCCCGGGTCCCGGGTATCACCGCGCCGCCGGTACACGTGCCGGTCGTGCCGGGCGCGCCGATCTCGAAGCCTGTTGCCGAAGCCGAGTCCGCACTGATGGTTCAGAGTGCCCGTTCGCGGCGCTCGATGTCGCGGACGGTGCGGGCGTACATCGCCCTGACCAAACCGAGGATCATCGAACTCCTGCTGGTGACCACGGTCCCGGCCATGGTGCTGGCCGATCGCGGGGTGCCGTCGCTCGGCCTGGTGCTGGCCACCCTGGCCGGCGGGTCGCTGGCGGCCGGCTGCGCGAACACGCTCAACATGTACATCGACCGGGACATCGACACCCGGATGCACCGGACCGGCCGCCGCCCGCTGGTCACCGGTGAGGTCAGCCCGGCGGGGGCGCTGATTTTCGGGCTCGGCCTCGGG
>CALMAR010000404.1 GCA_937859855.1 uncultured Kineosporia sp. | reverse complement strand
GGGGAAGTCCTCACCCCCGGCCACCGCCCAGAACGCGGGCGGCCCCGCCCGCGCCGCCGAAGCCCGGTACCCCGGTCGAGGTGGAAGCGGTGCTGGCGGACGGGATCTGCACGACATCACCGGCCGACAGGCCGCTCTTGATCTCGGTGGTGGCCGTACCGGCCAGGCCGGTCTGGATCAACGTTGTGGTGGCCACGCCGTTCTTCAGCACCTGCGCGGTACTGCGGCTCCCGACGGTGGTGATCGCACTGGTGGGCAGGGTCAGCACGTTGTCCGCCGTGCCGGTGGTGATCACCACGCTGACCGTGTTGCCGAGCCGCGCCGATGACGGAGGCGCACTGATGGTCACCGTGACCTGGTACTGGACGACGTTGTTGCTTGTCGTGCCCACCGGCGCGACCTGGGTGACCTTGCCATCCGCCGTGTCATTGCTGGCCGAAAGGGTCACCGTGGCGTCCTGCCCCACCTTGACGTCCCCGATGTCGGCCTCGGCAATGCTGGCGGTCACGTCCAAGGAATCCTGGCTGGCCATGGTGATGAAGGCACTGCCGGATGACGAGGTCGTCGAGGCAGAGGTGCTGGAACCCGTGCTCGTGCCGCTCGTGCCGCTCGTGCCGGAGGTGGAACCAGCCGTCGACGCCGAGTTCGACCCGGTGGCCGACGACGACGATCCGGCGCTGACCTGGTCACCCACCTGACCGTTGACCGCCGTGACGGTGCCGGAGAACGGTGCAGTGATGGTGGTGTCCGCCAGAGCGTCCTTGGCGTCCTGCACCGACGACTTCGCCTGTTCGACCGACACCTCGGCCGAGGCGATCTGAGCGGCGCTCGAACTCGATGAGCTGGAACTCGATGAGCCTGATGCCGAGCCGCCCGACTTGGCTTTGGCCAGATTGCTCCTGGCCGTGGCCACCTGCGTCTTGGCCTTGAGGATGCCTTGCTGGTCTCTGGCGATCGTCTGGTTGCGAGTGGCGATGGCGGCGTCCACCCGCGACTGGGTGCCAGTTCCTTTGCTAAGCGCCGCTTGTGCTTCCGAAACCAGCTGGTTCTGGGTCCTGGTGTCATCCTTGACCTGCTGCTGGGCCGACTTCACCGCAGCGTTCGCCGAACTCAGGCTGAGCTCGGCGGCGTCAATCGCATCCGCCTGGCCAGCCGTCGAGTCGCTGGCCGAGTCGGCCGCGTCGTCGTATTGCGCCTGAGCGGACGACAGCTGAGCCTGGGCCGCCTTGAGGTCCTGCTTGGCCGAAGCGGTATCGATGGTGGCGAGCTCGTCACCCTCGCTGACCTTGTCGCCGACCCCGGCGTAGATCTTCGTGACCTTGCCGGAGGCCCCGAACGACAGGGACGACGTCCGGGAACTGGCCAGATTCCCGCTGCCGGTCACCGTCGCCGTGACCGAGCCGGTCTGGACCGTGGCCGTACGGGCTGACACCGCAGCGGTGGGCGCTGACTTCCTGACGGCGAACCACACTCCAGCCAGGACGGCGAGCAAAACCAGCCCGAGGACGGAGTTCAAGATCCAGCTGCGCCGGGCAATCCGGAGCACTCCCTGGGGCCGCCTCACTCCCGGTCCTGCGCGATCGAGCGACGGGGCTCGTCAGGCCGGCAGGCAAGAGGGCTTCGGCAGTTCACTGGAACTCCTTTTCGGCAGGCCCGCAGGCTGGACGCAGAGGTCTGGCTCGCTGCGCCTGACCAGAGCGCTGCCAGCGACCGGCACTCAACGTGAAGGCGACAGCTGCAACAGCGCTGTACTGAGGGTATGCAACACCTGTGAGTTCCTGGAATCACCGTCAGGGCGGGGCTGGCGGGAAATTTACAGTGACTTCACAGGTTCGATGGACCGTCCGCCCAGCTTGGATCGCGAGCGTGACCACGTGACGACAGCACCCTTACCCAGCCCCTCCGGGGCGGCGGTGCGCGTTCTGGTCGTGGACGACGAGCGCACCCTCACTGATCTGATGCTGATGGCCCTGCGCTACGAGGGCTGGGACGTGAAGCCGGCGTCCGACGGGAACACAGCGATCAAGCTGGCCCGCGAGTGGCGGCCGGACGTCGTGATCCTCGACGTGATGCTTCCCGACATCGACGGTCTGCAGGTGCTCAAGCGGCTGCGGGAGGAGGACCGGCAGATGCCGGTGCTGTTCCTGACCGCCAAGGACGCCGTCGAGGACCGGATCGCCGGCATCACCGCGGGCGGGGACGACTACGTGACCAAGCCGTTCAGCCTGGAGGAGGTGGTGGCCCGGCTGCGCGGCCTGATCCGGCGGACCACCTACGCGACCGGACGCCCGGAAGCGGTGCTCACCGTCGGCGATCTGGCCCTGGACGAGGACAGTCACGAGGTCAGCCGGGCCGGCTCCTCGGTGAACCTGACCGCGACCGAGTTCGAATTGCTGCGATATCTGATGCGCAACCCGCGCCGGGTACTGAGCAAGGCCCAGATCCTGGACCGGGTCTGGAACTACGACTTCGGCGGCCAGGCCAACGTGGTCGAGCTCTACATCTCCTATCTGCGCAAGAAGATCGACGCTGGCCGCACCCCGATGATCCACACCGTGCGCGGGGCCGGTTACGTGCTGAAGCCCGCCCAGGTCTAGCTCGATCTACAGTCGGGTGGTGAGCGTTTCGCTGAAGCCACGGTCGATCCGGGGCTGGACGCTGCGCACCCGTCTGCTGGCGGCGGTGATCGCGCTGATGGCCGCGGTGTGCCTGGTGATCGGCGTGGTCAGCGTGCTGGCGATGCGGGTGTTCCTGGAGAAGCGGGTGGACGATGGGCTCACCTTCGCGGTCAAGCGCTCCCGGCTGGCGGCCGAGCAGGGCGGGGACCTACCTGGCCCGGCATTCCGGCGGCTTCCGGGCGGCTCCCAGCCCGGCAGTCAATCGCATCTCCAACCGGGTGCCCGCCAGCCGGCCTTCCTGCTTGCGCCGGGACAGAGCCAGGGAACCCTCGGCCTGATCGCCGACGGCAACGGCCAGGTCATCCGGGCCGGCGTGCTCCAGAGCGACGGCTCGGCCGTTGCCCTGAGCGCGGGGCAGCAGGCCCAGATCGCCCGGACCCGGCCAGATGCCAAGCCCCACACCGCCGAACTGGGCGGCGATCTGGGGCCCTACCGGCTACTGGCTCAGCGGACTCCCGGCGGTGACGTTCTGATCACCGGGCTGCCCCTGGCTCCGGCCCGGACCGCGGCCTGGCAACTGGCGTTGGTGATCACCGGAGTGAGTCTGGCTGGCCTGCTGCTCGCCGCCCTGCTGGGCGCCGTGATCGTCCGCAGCACGCTGCGCCCGCTGCGCCGGGTGGCCGCCACGGCCCGCCAGGTGGCGCAGATCCCGCTGCACCGGGGCGAAGTCGCGCTCGGCGTGCGGGTGCCGGATCAAGACACCGACCAGCGCACCGAGGTCGGGCAGGTGGGGGCCGCGCTGAACCAGATGCTCGGCCACGTCGGCGCGGCGCTGTCCGCCCGCCAGGCCAGCGAGGCCCGGGTACGGCAGTTCGTGGCGGACGCCTCTCACGAGCTGCGAACGCCGCTGGCCGCGATCCGCGGGTACGCCGAGCTGACCCGCCGTGGTGGCCAGCAGGTACCGCCCGACGTCGCCCGGGCCATCAGCCGGGTCGAGTCCGAGGCGGTCAGGATGACCGCACTGGTGGAGGACTTGCTGTTGCTGGCGCGCCTGGACGAGGGCCGGCCGATGGAGCATGCTCCGGTCGATCTGACCCTGGTGCTGGTGGACGCCGTGTCCGACGCCCATGCGGCCGGTCCGGATCATCAATGGCAGCTCGATCTGCCCGATCAGCCGGTGCAGATCATGGGGGACGCAGCCCGGCTGCACCAGGTGGTGGCCAATCTGCTGGCCAACGCCCGGGTTCATACCCCGCCTGGCACAACGGTTCTGGTGTCACTCCGCTCAGCCGGCCCGGCCGGGCCCGGCACCGCATCACCGTTTGCTTCATCGGCCGGGTTCGAGATCGCTGTGGTGGACGACGGGCCCGGCATCGCCGCCGAGCTGCTGCCGGAGGTGTTCGAGCGGTTCGCCCGTGGCGACAGCTCGCGATCCCGCGCGGCCGGCAGCACCGGCTTGGGGCTGGCCATCGTCTCGGCCGTCGTCCAAGCCCACGGTGGCCACGTGTCGGTGGACAGCCACTCCGGCCGCACCGCCTTCATCGTCTGGCTTCCGGCGGCTCAGCAGTCCGGGCCGGAAAACCGGCCCGGCGGCCAGGATTCAGGCAGCGTCAAGATCAACGTCGGCGTCAGCTGAGCCTGCCCGCCCAGCAGGGGCCGGGGCCATCCGGGCCTGAGCTGTAGCGTTGGAGCTTCGTTTATCCCACGACGGGCAAGGAGTTGAGCATGAGCGCGTGGCGGGCTCTGCTGGTGGAGGGCATCCATCCGGACGCCGTCAGCAGCCTGCAGGCGGCTGGGTTCGAGGTCACCCTGCTGGAAAGGGCACTGGACGAGGACGAGCTGATCGAGCAGGCGCGCGGCGTTCAGCTGCTCGGCATCCGGTCCAAGACCCAGGTGACCGAACGGGTGCTGGATGGCCTGCCTGACCTGATGGCGGCCGGCGCTTTCTGCATCGGCACGAACCAGATCGACCTGGCCGCAGCCAGCTCTCGCGGCGTGGGCGTGTTCAACGCGCCGTTCTCCAACACCCGCAGCGTGGTCGAACTGGCGCTAGCCGAGATCATCGCGCTGACCCGGCGGTTGACCGAGAAGGACGCCCGGATGCACGCCGGGGTCTGGGACAAGTCGGCCGACGGCCTGCACGAGGTGCGCGGCCGCACCCTGGGCATCGTCGGCTATGGCAACATCGGCACCCAGCTGTCGGTGCTGGCCGAGAACCTGGGCATGGATGTGCTGTTCTATGACACCGCCGACCGGCTTCCGCTGGGCACGGCCAAGCCCTGTGCCAGCCTGCCGGAGCTGCTGCAGTCGGTGGACGTCGTCACCCTGCACGTCGATGGCCGGGCCGCCAACACCAACTTCTTCGGTGACGACGACTTCGCCCTGATGCGGCCGGGCAGCCTGTTCCTCAATCTGTCCCGGGGCTTCGTGGTCGACTATGAAGCCCTGCGCCGGCGGCTGGAGTCCGGCCATCTGGCTGGCGCGGCCATCGACGTCTTCCCGCTGGAGCCGAAAGGCCGCGGCGACGAGTTCGTTTCGCCACTGCGAGGGCTGCCGAACGTGATCCTCACTCCGCACATCGGCGGGTCGACCGAGGAGGCGCAGCAGGACATCGGCCGGTTCGTGGCCGGGAAGCTGCGCGACTACACGGTCACCGGGGGCACCGCGCTGAGCGTGAACCTGCCGCCGCTGATGCTGCCCGATCGCGGTGAGGGGCACCGGATCGTGCACATCCACCAGAACACGCCGGGGGTGCTGGCCGCGATCAACAGCATGTTCGCGGCGGAGAAGGTGAACATCGACGGGCAGGCTCTGGCCACCCGGGGGGAGGTCGGCTACGTCGTCACCGATGTGGCCGCTGACCTGCCTGATTCGGTGCTGATTGGGCTCAGCCAGCTGCCCGAGACGATCCGGTTGCGGGTGCTCTCCTGATAGTGGTTTTCCTCGATAGCGCCACGATCAGTGGGCGTTGTCGGCCAAACTGCCCGGCGTGACCGGCTTCGCGGAACTCCCTCGTTCGGCCGCCTGGCGGCATCTGGGCGGGCGAGATGGCTTCGAAGTGGCCTTCTTGCGGGCCGGCCTGGACGGCATCGTGCTGACCGGGACCAGCCTCGGTGTCGAGGATGGCAGTCCCTGGGCGGTCGAATATGTGATCGAGCTGGATCCGGCCTGGATCACCCGCCGAGCCGTGGTCACCACCCGGTCCGGCTCGGTCCAGCGAAGTGTGTCCCTGCACTCGGCCGGGCCCGGCAGCTGGCTGGTGGACGGCCAACCGGCGCCCGAGCTGACCGGCTGCGCCGACGTGGATCTGGACGTGTCGGCTCTGACCAATGCGGTTCCGGTACATCGGCTGCGTCTGGACCTGGCCAGCCTGAACGACGACGGGCAGTTGGACGACGTGTCAACCCCGGCCCCCGCCGTCCTGGTGTCCGCGCTCGATCTCGCCGTGGCCCGGCTGGACCAGACCTACCGGCCCCGGGCGGGCACCGGCTCGCTGGTGTTCGACTATCAGGCTCCGGCTTTCGGCTTCCGAGCCGACATCAGCTACGACCATGCCGGGCTGGTGAACGACTACCCGGGCATCGCCGTGCGGGTCAGCTGATCCTTACCCGCCAGGCCAGCAGCCCGACATCATCGTCCGGCCACTGGCTGGGTCCATTGTCCGGTAACCGGCCGGCTGCGCCAAGTCGCCAATGGACGACCTGGTCAGGCCCACTGGATGACGTCGGAGTGATCGAGCCGGGGCAGCCGCGGGAACCACGGGTCCTCCCCCGGATGACCGATGTTGACCACCAGGATTGACCGGAACCGTCCGTCAGCGAAGAACTCCCGGTCCACCCCCTGCCGATCGAAGCCACCCATCGGGCCCGCGGCCAGCCCAGCCGCCCGCACGGCGAGGATGAAATAGCCCGCCTGCAGAGCTGAGCTGAACCGTCCGGTCGCCTCGCGAGCCGCGTCATCGCCGGCGAAGTCATCGCGGATCTGCGGCCGATGCGGCAGCAGGCCGGGCATGTGCTCATGGAACTCGGTGTCCAGGGCCAGCACGGCGATCGCCGGTGCGGACGCCGTCTTGGCCCGGTTGCCCTCGTTCAGATGCGGGATCAGGCGGTGCTTGCCCTCCTCCGTGCGGAGGTAGAGGACCCGCATCGGCTGGGTGTTGGCAGCGCTGGGTCCCCATTTGGCCAGGTCCCAGATCTCGGCCAGTTCCTGATCGGTCACCGGAATCGGGGCGAAGCTGTTGGCCGTGCGCGCCTGCGTGAACAGCACGGCCCGAGCCTGGTCGTCGAGCTTGCCCAGCCTGGTCTGCCCCTCCGGCTGCGCCGAATCGCTCAGCTCAGGAAGGTTCTCGGTAACGGTCACAGCACTTCTCTCATCGACAGCGGATGGAACAGAGCGAGTGGTTGAACACTGAACTACTCGCTCTCATTCCAGGGCCGCGGAGAGCCTTGGCCGGGCCGGTGCCGGAAGATCAGGACGTGGATTCGACCACGTACAAGGTGTTGCCATCCGGATCGCGCAGGCTGAACATCGGCGGCACACCGGGCCAGCGCTGCAGTTCAGGATCGACGTCGACACCACGCTCAGCCAGCCCGGCATGATCCACCGCCGCGTCCTGCGTGGCCAGCCGGATGCCCGAGTCGATCCCCGGGGAAACGCCGCCGGGCGGCGCCAGCGCGACCGTGGTCTGCCCTCCTGGCGGCGCGACCTCGATCCAGCGCTGACCGCCGTTGAACTGGGCGTCCACCCGGACCTCGAAGCCCAGCGTGCCCACATAGAAGTCCCGGGCCCGGTCCGGGTCCGATACCGGCAGAGAGACCGTCCGGACTGCCGTGATACCTGTCTTGCCGAGATCCGCCATCGTCGCCTCCTGAAGCTGACGCCATCATTTGACGCTTAGGGTAGGAGGAGCAGTACCGCCAGCTCACAACCCGGAGGTCCGCGAATGGCGTCAGCACCCAGCATCCACAGCGAAGTGGAGATCAAACTGGACGCCGATGCCGAATTCGTACTTCCTGATCTGCGCGGCCTGCCTGGTGTCGCGACCGTCGAAGCGGGCCAGACCGAGAACCTGAGTGCCTTCTATCTGGACACCGCAGACTTGCGATTAGCTCGGCACGGCAGCACTTTTCGGCGCCGTAGCGGCGGCCGGGACGAAGGCTGGCATCTCAAGCTGCCAGCCGGCAAGGAAGGCCGGACCGAGGTCCGGGAGCCGATCGGTGACAGCGTTCAGGACGTTCCGGTCGCGCTGCTCTCCTTGATCCGGGCCCAGCTCCAAGGTCAAGCCGTGAACCCGGTGGCCCACATCTCGACTGAGCGCCGCCTGCTGCTGCTGAAGGGCGCGGACGGCGCCGTGCTCGCCGAAGTGGCCGACGACGCGGTCACCGCCGAAGCACTCGGCGACACCATGACCAGCGACTCGTGGCGCGAGATCGAGGTCGAGCTCGACCAGGGCGACGCGAACCTGCTCGAAGCCGCCCGCGACCGCCTGATCCAGGCCGGGGCGCGGCCAGCGACGGCGAAGTCCAAGCTGCAGCGCACCCTGGCTCAGCGCCTGTCCAGCCTTCCCTCGGGGCTGCAGGCTCGCGCACCAGCCGGGCGCGACGCCGGCTCGGTGGCGCTCGGTTACCTGTCCGAGCAGGCGGGCACCCTGGTTGCCGAGGATCCGAACGTCCGGATGGACATCAATGACGGCGTCCACCAGATGCGGGTCACCGCCCGCCGGTTGCGTTCGGCCCTGGCCACCTTCCGCCCGTTGTTCGCCCCGGACGCCGGGGAGCCGCTGAGAGCCGAGCTCAAGTGGCTGGGCGGCGTGCTCGGAGCTGCCCGCGACGCCGAGGTGATGCGTAAGCAGCTCAAGCGCGAGCTGCAGGAGTTACCGCCCGAGCTGGTGCTCGGCCCGGTGGCCCGCCGGATCGATCTCGAGCTCAACTCGGCCTACCAGCAGGCCCACAGCGCGGCGATCGAGACCCTGGACGGGCAGCGGTACCTGCGCCTGATCCAGGATCTCGAGGCGTTCATCGAGCGGCCGCCGCTGAGCCAGCGAGCCACCGCGCGCGCCACGGCCGAAGTGCGCCGGCGGGTGGCCAAGGCCTGCCGCCGGGTCGAGC